>CBDUOW010000020.1:0-14809 GCA_965368945.1 uncultured Gammaproteobacteria bacterium | reverse complement strand
ATTTGAACACCGCTACGGCCTTGTTGAACTGACGCTTGCGTTCATAATCCAGACCCAGGTTATATAACTGGTTAAGCAAGGACGTATCGACTGTGCATTTGCGATATTTCTCGAATGCCTGATCGAACTGCCCCTGGGTATGGAACGATTGTCCCAATGCCTTATTGGCACTGGAAAGTTCAGTATAAATATTTTGTAACTGATGCTCCAGAAAATGCTTGCCACTTAACACCATATGTCCCACCAGCAATGCAACCAGGGGTCCCATCAACATCACCCAGGTCGACTCGGAGAGCATAAAATAAAAATGGGTATTAAGTATCACGATAGCCAGCAGCGCGCTCATTAATAAGCCGGTCCCCAAACTAAAGCGCGGCAACAGGAACATCAGGTACAGACCGATAACAGCAAACACCAGGAGCTGCGCCCATAAGGTCCAGCCAGGCACGGCAAACAGCTCTTCATTTAACATGCTGGAAACGGTATGGGCGGTCACCATGACCGGGGCCATTACCTCACCAATGGGTGTAATCATGGGATTAATATGTTGTCTGGCAGTGAGCCCCACCAGTACCGTCTTGTCACGGAAAGTGTTTTTCTCTACCTTCCGATCCAGTACATCCAGCATGGAATAAACCTGAAAGGCGGAATCGACTTTCTTGCCACGATAAAAACGAGGGTATATCCGCAGCTTACTATCACTTGGTATGAGGTAATCACCGAGACGGACACCCTCTCCCATCTTTACCTCGATACTCCGGGTTGACAATTTCTGGTTACGCGCCGCCATCATCAATGCGAAAGAGGGTAAGAAACTTTCTCCATAACGAATCACCAGGGGCTCGGTTCGTACATGGCGCCCCCCATAACCGAGATTCAACAGGCCCGCCCCGCCTGCATAACGGGCTAGTGGCTCAATGGGGGGATATACAATATCGGCGACCGGCACAGGCTCAGGCCGGAAGCGAGCAAGAACGCTGTCCGGGTCCGGCAGGCCTTCAATATCACGCAGGGTAAATTTCGATAAATACTCAGGCAGTTCAACCGGGCCGGTTTTCGGGCGGCCCTTCTCAATCAGGTAAGGCATGGCCAGTACCACCCGTCCTGCCTGCTGAAGACTCCGGGCGAATACCCGGTCCGTATCCATGCGGGATTCAGCGTTATCCAGCAAGCGCCTGATTCTGGAATTTGCCAGGCGGGGATTGTCTTCCACCAGGCTCTGGAGTTCGTGAATGTATTCCAGACCATAGGTGGTTTGGGTAGAGTCAAACGGCAGAGCAAAACCGATAACGGCGGGACGATGACCCGTTAGCCGACGGGTTGCCTGCGCCATGATATCGCGAGACCAGGGCCAGTCCCCCAGTTCCTCCAGCGAAGCATCATCAATCGCAACGACAACAACGTCGCTATTGGCAGGATCAGAGGAAGAAAAGCGAGCCGCCAGATCGTAAGCCTGCCATTCCATGCCGCGCATTAAGTCGGTACCGCCAGCCAGCAGGAAAAACAGGGTCACAATCAGACCAATGAACCAGTCCGTTTTCCAGTAGGTTTTACTCACTCATTCTCCCTTCTCAGATCCTTTGAAATCTTATTGGTGGATCTGGCAGGTGGGTCTCCATATTCATGCCTGTGAAAAGCCCATAGGCTTCCCTAAACGTCCCCCATTCATTCACATGCTTATCGGCAGAGTATGAACAGACATGAGCATTCTATATATAACCGTCAGATACACTATGCCTTATGACATAGAGTGATCACAAGTGGCTGAAAAATTTACGCCTTTTCAGCAGCGGGCTTTTTCCTGAGCTTAATATGCAACTCGCGTAATTGGGCTTCGCTCACCGGTGATGGTGCCTGGGTTAACAAACAGCTCGCGGTCTGGGTTTTGGGAAAAGCCATGACGTCACGGATGGACTGTGCCCCGGACATTAACATCACCAGCCGATCCAGACCGAAGGCAATCCCACCGTGTGGCGGACACCCGTATTTAAGAGCGTCGAGCAGGAAGCCAAACTTGTCGCGGGCTTCTTCCTCATCGATACCCAGGGCCTTGAACACCTGTCGTTGTACCTGTTCACGATAGATACGCATCGAGCCGCCACCGATCTCGGTGCCATTGAGCACCATATCGTAAGCCCGGGAGTGGCAGTTACCCGGATCGGATTCCAGCAAGTCAAGATGTTCTTCCTTGGGCGAGGTGAACGGGTGATGTAATGAGAGCCAGCGCTTGGCGTCCTCATCCCATTCAAACATGGGAAAATCCACTACCCACACTGGACGCCAACCGTATTCCACCAGAGCGCGATCATGGCCCAGTTTGACGCGCAAAGCGCCCAGCGACTCATTCACGACCTTGGCCTTGTCCGCGCCAAAGAAAACAAGATCGCCGTCTTCCGCCGCGGTCCGCGCCAGAATTGTGCTAATAGCTTCATCCGGCAGGAATTTCAGAATTGGGGACTGCAAGCCTTCCCGTCCCTTGGCGATGTCATTAACTTTGATATAGGCTAAGCCTTTGGCGCCGTAAATCCCCACGAAATCGGTGTAATCATCGATTTCCTTGCGTGTTAATTCTCCGCCTTTTGGCAACCTTAATGCGGCGACCCGTCCGTTGGGATCCGTGGCTGGCCCACTAAACACCTTGAACTCCACCGCTTGCATGACATCACCCAGATCCACAAGCTCAAGCGGAATCCGCAGATCAGGCTTGTCGGAACCATAGCGGTTCATGGCCTCCGCATAGGTCATACGGGGGAACGGATCATGCAGCGGCACTTCCAGCACATGGGCAAACACCTGGCGCAGCATCTGCTCCATCATGCTCATGATGCTGTCTTCGTCGAGGAACGAGGTTTCGATATCCAGCTGGGTGAACTCGGGTTGGCGATCCGCACGCAGATCCTCGTCCCGAAAACAGCGCACAACCTGGTAATAGCGGTCCATCCCGGACATCATCAATAACTGTTTGAACAGTTGGGGGGACTGCGGTAAGGCAAAGAACGCCCCCTCATGGGTACGGCTCGGGACCAGGTAGTCGCGCGCGCCCTCAGGCGTCGCCTTGGTTAACATGGGGGTTTCGATATCAAGGAAACCATGTTGATCCAGGTACTTACGCAGCTCGATGGTAATCTGGGAACGTAATTGCAGGCGTTGCAGCATTTCCGGCCGCCGCAGATCGATGTAGCGATAACGCAGGCGGTGCTCTTCAGACACATCCTCATCATCAAGCTGGAAAGGCGGTGTTTCCGCCGCATTCAGGATCTCCAATTCCAGACCCAGCACCTCGATCTGGCCGGTTGGCAGATTGGAATTTTCCGTTCCTTCCGGACGCCGCCTTACACGACCGCTGACCCGCAGGACAAACTCATTCCGTACCCGTTCTGCCGTCATGAACACGTCCGGAATATCCGGGTCATAAACCACCTGTAACAAGCCTTCCCGGTCCCGCAGGTCGATAAAAATCACCCCGCCATGGTCACGCCGGCGATGCACCCAGCCGCAAACTGTGATTTCCTGGTCAATGTGGCTTTCGTTGATCTCGCCGCAATAATGGGTACGCATACGCTTCTTAATATCCTGTGGTCGGGCCAAAGGCGGGAATGTTACGGATTGGCTGCACGCCGTGCAACTGAAAGCGCCATATTCTGTCGTTGGTTACTTGTTCTTGCTGCCGGAAGCGGGCTTATCGCCGCTTGCAGCCACATTTTTCTTGTTGCCGGTTTTGAAATCGGTTTCATACCAGCCGCCCCCCTTGAGACGGAATCCGGCCGCAGAAATCATTTTCTTCAGGCCCGGCTTGTGGCACTTGGGGCAATCTACCCGGGGTGGATCACTGATTTTCTGGATTGTCTCCATCTTGTGTCCGCAAACGACACACTGGTACTCGTAAATTGGCATAACCTGTCCTGGCTGATATAACGGTGAAACCACCGCTGATCTTTGCTTGCCAGCCCTGTCTAAAAAACAAGGCGACCGCGTAAAAGCCCGCTATTATAGCGCCACGCGGGAATGCACTCCATGCCTGAAAACCGTTCATTCCGTCGAACCGGATCACAAACCGGGCGAGGGACGTTCGGTATGAGAGTCGTAATCATCGGGCTGGCGGGCTTTATCAACCGCACCTGGCAAACGACTCAACGCTGGTTCCGTTTTACACCTTGGTGACATGTGTCAGAATGTAAATAGCCTGACCCGGAATCCGGCCACAACCATGCCAACCAAATCAAACAGCCAAAACGCCAAAGACATGCTGAAGTTGCGGCGTGTTGCCATCGATACCTACCATGAGAATGTGGCTTACCTGCATCGCAACTGCGCCTTGTATCGGGCTGAAGGTTTCCAGGCCCTGAGCAAGGTCGAGATCCAGGCCAATGGCATCTGCATTTATGCCGTGTTGAACATCGTGGATGATGACACGATTGTTTCACCCGACGAACTCGGCCTGGCGGAGCAGGCATTTGACCAACTCGGCATGGAGGCGGGCCACCTGGTACGGGTCGATCACAGCGAACCCCCCCATTCCATGGACGGCGTGCGACGCAAAATCAGCGGCGAGCGGCTGACCCTGGCCGATTTCAGGGCCATTACTCGCGATATCACCCTTCACCGCTATTCCAAAATGGAAATGGCGGCCTTTCTGGTTGCCAGTGTGCAATCCGGCCTGGATCGGGAGGAGATCATGTCGCTGACTCGCGCCATGACCGAGACGGGTGGGCGGCTGAAATGGCATGAGCCCCTGGTGGCGGACAAGCATTGCATTGGCGGCATTCCCGGTAATCGCACCAGCATGCTGGTCGTCCCTATCGTGGCGGCCCACGGCTTGCTGATTCCCAAGACCTCCAGTCGTGCCATCACCTCCCCGGCCGGGACGGCAGATACCATGTCCGTGTTGGCGCGTGTCGATCTCAGCCCGGAAGAAATGCACCGGGTGGTCAACAAAACCAATGCCTGCCTGGCCTGGGGCGGTAATGCAGATCTTGCTCCGGCTGATGACATACTCATATCGGTCGAACGCCCACTGGGAATCGATTCGGAAGGCCAAATGATTGCCTCGATCCTGTCCAAGAAACTGGCTGCCGGCGCGACCCACCTGTTGCTGGATATTCCGGTTGGCCCCAGCGCCAAGGTACGTCACATGAACCAGGCGTTACGCCTGCGCAAGCTGTTTGAATTCGTCGGCGATCGCCTCGGCATTCATATCGAGGTAGTGATCAGCGATGGCAGTCAACCGATTGGCCGCGGGATCGGACCGGCGCTGGAGGCCCGGGATATTATGCAGGTATTGGAAAACAATCCCGATGCCCCCAGCGATTTAAGACAGAAAGCCCTGTATCTGGCAGGTCGGATCCTGGAATTTGATCCTGACGTACGTGGCGGGAGGGGATTTCATCTGGCACGGGATATTCTGGAAAGCGGACGCGCTGCCAAAAAGATGCAGGACATCATCGAGGCGCAAGGCGCCAGGGAACATATGCCGGTTGCCGCTCCGCTCAGCGTTGAGATACTCGCTAACCAAAGTGGTTATGTTACCGCCATCGATAATTACCAACTGGCGCGTATCGCGCGTCTGGCTGGCGCACCGCTGGATCTCAATGCCGGGGTGGATCTGCTGAAAAAACTGGGGGATAAGGTCCAGCAAGACGAAATCCTGTACCGTATCCAGGCGGAATTTCCGGCGGACTTCAGGTTTGCTCGCAGCCTCGCCGAGCAGAACAATGGCTTCCGCATTGGTACGCAGGAAGAAATCAGCCACCATTATCTGGAAACCTGATGCCCGCACCCATTGTTACCAGCCTACCCGACTACACCGAACCGGCTCAACGCCTGGCGAAGGATCTGGGGTATGACTACCAAGCCATTGGAATGCACCGGTTCCCGGATGGTGAGTGTCGAGTGAGTGTGCCGACCCAACCACCCGCGCACATCATCATCTGCCAAAGTCTCGATCACCCCAACGATAAACTGGTTGGACTATTACTTGCGATCAAGACATTACGTGCAGCCGGGGTAAAACGCGTAAGCCTGGTCGCCCCTTATCTGTGTTACATGCGCCAGGACAAGGCCTTTCATCCCGGTGAGGCAATCAGCCAGCAAATCATCGGTCGCTTGCTGGCAGATCTTGTTGATGATTTGATTACCGTAGACGCGCACCTGCACCGCGTGGATATGCTGCAACAAGCAGTACCGTTAGATAACGCCATCAATTTATCAGCCGCTCCCGCCCTGGGCAAATTCCTGCTGCAACAAGACTTGCATCCGCTGTTGCTGGGACCGGATTCCGAATCTCAACAGTGGGCCCAACAAATTGCCGAAGCAGGTGGCTTTGACTGGGCAGTTGCCAATAAACAGCGTAACAGTGATGTTGAGGTACGTATCACCCTGCCGAATATCGACTTTCAGCACCGGGTCGTGGTGCTTGTTGACGATGTCATCAGTAGTGGTCATACCCTGGCACAGGCCGCATGTGAACTCCAGAAAGCAGGCGCCCGGAAAATCTGCTGCCTGGTGACTCATGCCTTGTTTGCGGATGGGGCTCTGGACTTACTCCATCATGCCGGCATCAAAGATATCTGGAGTAGTGATAGCATCAGCCACCAGTCCAATGTCATCCATCTGGCCGGTATGCTGGCTTCTGAGCTACAAACATTGATCAGTAACTGAGCATGCCAGTCGCACCGCTGCATTTTCTGCTGTTGTTCATCCTGGTTGTTTTTCTCCTGGTATTATTGCAATTGGAGATCCTGGGTCTTGTGCTGAGTAAACTGGGCCTGTCGCCCGGCTCAGCGGGGACTCTCCTGTTTGCCACCTTACTGGGAAGCGCCATCAATCTCCCGCTGTTCACCCTGTATGCCAAACCGGATGAAGTTATTGAACCCCCACCCTTACCACGGGGATTTTTAGGTCGGCCTCTGCCTTATTTCGGTAAGACCGTGGTCGCCATCAATGTTGGTGGTGCGTTAATTCCGATCGGGTTCAGTCTGTACTTATTCAATATCAAACCGCTACCCTATCTGGATGTCCTGCTTGGTATCACCATTGTCACTGCCCTGAGTTATGTCGTTAGTCGCCCTATCAAAGGTCTGGGAATTGGCATGCCAATATTATTAGCTCCCCTGGCGGCGGCCCTGGCGGCAATTTTGCTGAACCCGGATTACAGTCCTTCGCTGGCATATATCAGTGGCACGCTCGGGGTGCTCATCGGCGCTGATTTACTCCATCTTAAAGACATTCGTCAGCTTGCAACGCCGGTCGCTTCCATTGGTGGCGCAGGTACGTTTGATGGTATTTTCTTTACCGGTATCATTGCCGTGTTGCTGGCTTAATACAGGTGCACCAAGTATTAATGATGCCGCAATAACAAAACATATCAATTTCTAAAACGAAGCTGACGAATGCTGCCATGCAAGAACAGAACAATACTCGCGCTATCCTGATCACCGGCTGCTCCAGCGGCATCGGCCTGTGTGTCGCCCAGGGACTTAAACAGCGAGGCTATCGTGTATTTGCAACGGCACGTCAAGTCGCTGATGTCTCACATCTGAATGATTTGGGTCTGGAAAGTCTGCAACTGGATTTGAATAATAGTGAGTCCATCAACCTGGCCGTTGATGAAGTATTGGCCCGGACTAATGGGCAACTATTTGCGCTGTTCAATAATGGCGCCTATGGTCAGACCGGTGCGGTAGAAGACTTGAGCCGTGAGGCCTTGCGTGCTCAATTTGAAACCAATCTGTTTGGCTGGCATGAGCTGACTTGTCGTGTTCTGCCTGTTATGCGGCGGCAAGGATATGGCCGCATTATTCAGAACAGCTCCATTCTGGGCTTCGTCGCCCTGCCCTTTCGTGGCGCCTATAATGCCAGCAAATATGCATTGGAAGGTTTAAGCGATACCCTGAGGCTGGAGTTGCACGATACCAACATTCACCTTGCGCTAATTGAACCTGGCCCGATAGAAAGTCGTTTTCGCGCCAATGCGTATAAGGCATTTAATCAATACATTGATAAAGTACATAGCCCGTTTCAGAAACAATATGCTGCACTGGAAGCGCGGCTCACCAAAGAAGGTCCGGCGGCTCCTTTTACCCTGCCACCAGAAGCGGTGCTGAAAAAAGTAATCCATGCACTGGAAAGCAAGCGACCACATGAGCGCTATTATGTTACTTTCCCGACCCATCTGTTTGGCACCCTGCGACGCC
This sequence comes from uncultured Gammaproteobacteria bacterium, assembly GCA_965368945.1. Taxonomy (GTDB): domain Bacteria; phylum Pseudomonadota; class Gammaproteobacteria; order UBA6429; family Thiohalophilaceae; genus JAHEIJ01. The sequence goes on along the minus strand of CBDUOW010000020.1, from coordinate 6,617 downwards.
TGCTATCCACTCGCGCGCTGGACAGAATTCTGCGAAAAGTCTGAGGCGTTCATTGGCCTGTTATCACCCGTGCGTTCAATCAGCACGCATCCCGATATTTCTCAAATACCAGCCGACATCTTTAATGCTAACTGCACACAAATGTCTGCTTAGAGCATTTGTGACTCTGTTACCCAATATCCACCTTTAATAGTTGCAATGATTGTGCTAATAATAATTACTGTATCTCGCATGGTGGCCGCGAACACTACCCTTAAGGCATGTAGTCTCCATAATGAATAAAAAAGAATTACTGACTCAACGAGGACTTTTCTCAGATGAGCGTCGATTTGAAATCAAAGACGGACGTTATCTGTTTGTTACTATTAATAAGCTGAAGAAAAATACGACCTACCAACTCGACCTCGTCGCCCTGGAACCGCAGAGCAAATTTCGCATCAACATAGCCTGGCCCTGGCTGCTGGCCGCTGCGGTGGTAATCCTGACTTCATATACTGCTCTCGAAATACTTCCACAATATATCGATATTAATCTTAAAGATTATGCTTTTCCAATCAGGCTGGGTTCGGCCAGCCTTGCAGTTATTTTCCTCATCCTGTTCGTTGTAACTTCCTGCCGGGAACGTGTTTTCGTCGCATCCAATACAAATCTCCCGCTGGTTCGGCTGCTAATTGGTAAACCAAATCGCAAAGCTTATCGCACCTTCCTCAGCCATCTGGAAAACAGGATACTGGTCCTGTCAAAACACCTGCAATTAAATAATCAACAACAGCTGGCTGGTGAATTACGCATGATACGACGTCTGAGTAAGATTGGTGTTGTATCTGAGAAAAAATATAACCGCTTCAAATCCAGGCTAATGAAACTAGCCAGTTAATCAGATGGCTCATCCCTTACTGTCAACTGCACAACCAGCAAGCTTACAGCTAACTACGTATATCTACACCCCGGTGTAATAAATACAGCGCAAAAGAAAACAGGCTGACCACAAATAGCAGAATTATCGCAAACGCTTTAATAATATCTATATCCGATACCCCCAACATGCCGTAACGCATGGCGTTGATCATATAGAGAATGGGATTAAGCAATGAAACTTTCTGCCAGAATTCCGGCAACATATCAATGGAATAGAAGATGCCGCCAAGATAGGTTAAGGGCGTCAGAACAAAAGTCGGGATTATGGAGATGTCATCAAATGTTTTGGCGTAAATTGCATTAATAAACCCGCCAAGTGAAAACAGAATTGCCGTCAATATGACTACTGCGATTAACACCCAGGCGTTATAGACATGCAGGGGAGTAAAAATCAGGGCCACCAGAGTCACCACAAGCCCTACCACCAGGCCTCGCGCCACACCACCGGCAAGATAGCCAACAAGGATCAGATAATTTGGCATCGGAGAAACCAGCATTTCCTCAATAAAATGCGCAAACTTGGACATATAAAATGACGACACCACATTGGCGTAGGCATTGTTAATGATAGCCAACAGAATAATGCCCGGCACGATGTAGTCCATATAACTGAAGCCGGCCACATCGGCCAGTTGAGATCCGATCAGGTTACCAAAGATAATAAAATACAGACCCATGGTTACCGCGGCCGGCACAACGGTTTGTAACCAAATACGCATGAAGCGCCGGATTTCCTTGACCAGGATAGTTTTGAATGCAATGTACTGCTGTCCCGCTCTCATTACCTGCCATGCTCCATCATATTAACAAACACTTCTTCCAGGCGATTGGTTTTGTTACGCAGGCTTAGCACACGGATATTATGTTTATCTAACTGGTTAAAAAGATGATTGATAGTCTGATCACGGCTGATTTCAACGCTAATGGTATCCCGATCGATCAGTGTCAACTTATAGCCTTCAATTGTTGGCAAAGTTTGCAGCGGTTCCTGCAAATTTAACAAAAACGTTTCCGCATGTAATCTCGTCAACAGCGTATTCATTGCTGTATGTTCCACCATGAGACCGTTATTTATGATGGCAATGTTTTTACACAGGTTCTCTGCTTCTTCCAGATAATGGGTAGTCAGAATAATGGTCGTACCCTGGGCATTAGTCTCCTGCATGAAATTCCACATTGAACGTCGAATTTCAATATCCACTCCGGCGGTCGGTTCATCCAGAATTAATAACTTCGGCTCATGTACCAGGGCGCGAGCAATCATGAGACGACGCTTCATGCCACCTGACAGTTCCCTGGCTATATCATGACGCTTTCCCCACAGGCCCAGTTTCTGCACATAAAACTCGGCTCGCTCCCTGGCTTCGTTCCTTGGAATTCCGTAATACCCTGCCTGGTTGATAACGATTTCAATCACTGGTTCGAATTGATTGAAGTTAAATTCCTGTGGTACAAGGCCGATGCAGCTCTTGGCACTATCCCGTTGAGTATCAATATCGTAGCCAAAAACCTTGGCACTGCCGCTGGTTTTATTGACGAGGGAACAGATAATCCCAATGGCGGTGGATTTGCCCGCACCATTGGGGCCCAAGAGGGCAAAAAAATCGCCTGCTTCAACCTGCAGGTCGATTCCCTTCAGCGCTTCGACACCGTTTGGGTAAGTCTTGCTGAGATCCTGAATTGTGAGGGCGTTGATCATGGTGAATAAGCCGGAACGAATACCGGCTTATCTTAGCAGAGTCTTGCTTATAAAAACGGGGTCGCTGCCAATCCATAGCAAAATTAGCGGTTGATCACATAACGGCTTGATTCGCCACAATCTGCTGCATATCGAAGTCCGTTTCATGACTACTCACAATATGCTTGATCTCCAGCAGATGCTCTTTCTTGCTCCACTGGGGGTGGGCCAGGTTGAGAAGACGGGGAACGGAATAACGTTTCCCGGATCGGCTGATCACCACCAGAATAATCGGTCGCAGGCGGGCTTTTTCACTGGCTGAAACTACGACACCGATATGCCCGGTATTGAGTTCCACCATACTGCCAATGGGATAAATCCCCAGACATTTAATAAATTTTTCCACTAAATCAGCATCAAAATTTTCACCCGCCCATTCGAACATGTTTTTCAATGCTTCGTAGGGCGCAATGCCATCATGGTAGCAACGATCACTGGTAATGGCATCGTACACATCCACAATTGAGGTAATCTGGGTTAACTTGTCGATTAAATCCCCGGACAAAGCCTGAGGATAACCCCGCCCGTTGATGCGTTCGTGGTGGGAACGCACAATTTCCAGTACCTCTGCCGGCATGTCCTGTTTCTGTCGCAGCAGGTTATAGCCGTTCATGGAGTGGGATTTGACCATTTCGAATTCTTCCTCAGTCAGCTGGCCCGGCTTATTGAGAATTTCGAGTGGCACCTGCATTTTGCCGATATCATGCAACAGGGCACCCAACCCCAGCTTATCCAACTGATCCTTCTCGAGCCCGAGGGTACGACCAAAGGTCAGCGCCAGAATGCAGACATTCATGCAGTGCATAGAAGTATACTCATCACGTTTCTTCATGTGAGTGAGCCATAACATGGCATTGGGAGAACGGGAGATACTCTCGGCCATTTCGCCAACCAGTTCCCTGGCAGTATCCGTGTCCAGACTATTACCTAACCGAACATCATCGAGTAATTTATCGATATAGCCACGAGCTCGCACATGGACCTTGCGCGCGACCTTGAGTTCCTTGCGAAATGTTTCCTGCTCGTGCTCGGCAGCGTGAACTGATAAGTAACTTGACTTGGTTCTTATCTCTGATTGCGGCTTGCCGGGAAGAGTCACCAGTTTCGGCGCAATAACATCACGCGAGCGTTCCACATCAATATATACGTAGTCACACTGGCGACGTAACTCGGCAATATCTTCACCCGATTCAATTAATACGCCTTGTAAAAGAAACGGAGTTTCAGTCCACGGTCGATCAAGCTCGCTGACATACATGCCATACTCAAGATCATTTGCATCTATTTTAACTTTCATGTCAGAACGACTTGGTTATTGGCAGACTGTTCAAATAGAAAAACCAAAATATGGCTACCTATAGTTATGCATTATTTTAATACTATAGACGGGTTGTTATGTTATCGACACCTGACCTTAGTTATAGTCCCTGCCAATTTGTAACAATTTGTAACAATTCGTATAAGCACCCTCCTGCTTAGTTCAACCAGCGTCGTGCGTTTTGGAACAAGCGCAACCAGGGACCGTCTTCACCCCATTCATCCGGATACCATGAATATTGCACGCTACGAAATACCCGCTCTGGATGGGGCATCATGATAGTAAACCGGCCATCCTCGTTACACAGGCCGGTGATCCCCGCAGGTGATCCGTTGGGATTGAATGGGTAACGCTCCGTGGCTTTACCGCGGTGATCCACATACTGCAATGCAACCAGACCAGCCCCGAGGGTCTGCTGTGCATCATCACCGCTTTTGAACTCGGCGCGACCCTCACCATGCGCGACGGCGATGGGCAAGCGGGAACCCACCATATCCATCAGCAGGATCGAGGGTGATTCCTGCACCTCTACCAGTGAGAAACGCGCCTCAAACTGTTCTGAACGATTACGCAGGAACTGCGGCCAATGGCTGGCGCCTGGTATCATGTCTTTAAGATGCGACATCATCTGGCAACCATTACACACCCCAAGCCCAAAGGTGTCCGTGCGATGGAAAAACGCGTCGAATTCATCCCGGGCACGGGGATTAAATAGAATGGATTTGGCCCAACCACCACCGGCTCCCAACACGTCACCATAGGAGAACCCGCCACAGGCGACCATTCCCTGGAAATCTTGCAAGGTGCGTCGACCTTCAATGATATCGCTCATGTGAACATCAATACTGGCGAACCCCGCCCGATCAAATGCGGCGGCCATTTCAATCTGACCATTCACGCCCTGCTCACGCAGAATGGCCATGCGTGGTCGCGAACCCTTATTGATATATGGTGCGGCAATATCCTCGGCGGGATCAAAACTGAGAGAAACGCTCAAGCCGGGATCCTTCACATCCAGCACGGTCTCGAACTCCTGTTGAGCACATTCCGGATTGTCTCGCTGCGTCTGGATCTGGTATGAGGTTGCCATCCAGATTTGTTGCCAGTTAATGCGCGAGTCAGCCAGCACTTCCTCGTGTTCATAAGTAAACACAAGCCGATCATCGCTGCGCAGTGCGCCAATCACATGACTATGGTGGCCCAGGCCGGCATCATGCAACCAGGCCAGAACCTCGTCCGTATCCTGATGTCGAATCTGCAGCACCGCACCCAGTTCCTCGCTAAATAAACTCGCGAGGGGATCATCGCCCAGATCATCGAGTTGAACCTGCAGGCCGGTGTGTCCCGCGAAAGCCATCTCGCACAGGGTGACAAACAATCCACCATCTGAACGGTCATGATAGGCCAGCAACCGTCCGTGATTGTTTAGCATCTGGATACTGTCGAAAAAGGCACGCAACGCCCGGTGATCGTCAAGATCAGCAGGATGATGCCCGAGTTGCTGGTAGACCTGCGTCAGACAGGAGCCGCCCAGACGATTCCGTCCCTTGCCAAGGTCGATGAGAATCAAATCAGTGTCACCACAATCGCTGCGTAATTGCGGTGTCAATGTCCGGCGTACATCCAGTACCGGGGCAAAGGCCGAGATAATCAATGACAACGGCGCGGTGACACTTTTCTGCTCATTCCCGTCCTGCCATACGGTCTTCATGGACATGGAGTCCTTGCCAACCGGAATGACAATCCCCAGTGCCGGACACAATTCCATCCCCACCGCCTTCACCGCTTCAAACAAGCCGGCATCCTCGCCCCGATGCCCGGCCGGCGCCATCCAGTTCGCCGACAATACCACCTCTTCCAGTTTGTCGATTCGGGCCGCGGCCAGGTTTGTCAGCGCTTCCCCCACGGCCATGCGGGCGGCGGCGGCATGCTTGAGTAAAGCGAGTGGCGTGCGCTCGCCTATCGCCATGGCTTCACCCGTGTATTCATCGTAGCTGCTTGAGGTTACCCCAACGTCGGCCACCGGTACCTGCCAGGGGCCAACCATTTGATCGCGGGTGATTTGGCCAGTGACCGTACGGTCACCAATCGTAATAAGAAAAGTTTTCGCCGCTACCGTCGGCAACGCCAGAATACGTTGGGCGGCTTCAATCAGGTTGATGTCACTTCTGATGATCTCCTGTTTGGAAAAGGGATAGTGGTGCACATCACGTAACATTTTGGGTGGCTTACCCAGCAGCACTTCCAACGGCATATCGATCGGAGTGTTGTCGAAGTAACCGTCGCCCAGAACCAGTTGCTGCTCGTCAGTCGCTTCGCCAACCACCGCATAGGGACATCGCTCCCGCTCACAAATTCGGCTGAAGGCATCCAGATCCTCACTGCTAACTGCCAACACATACCGCTCCTGGGCTTCATTGCACCAGATTTCCATCGGGGACATACCCGGTTCATCATTGGGAACGGAACGCAGTTCGAAACGACCACCACGGCCGCTGTCATTGACCAATTCAGGCAGCGCATTTGACAGGCCACCGGCACCGACATCGTGAATACTGATAATGGGATTGGCATCACCCAACTGGCAACACTGGTCGATGACTTCCTGGGCACGGCGCTCCATTTCCGGATTACCCCGTTGTA
>CBDUOW010000019.1:0-14987 GCA_965368945.1 uncultured Gammaproteobacteria bacterium | reverse complement strand
AGATTGACTTCTTCCAGGGGATAAGGGATGTATTGGTCTGCTTCCAGCTGGATTTGTTGCTCCATATCCTCTTCAGTGAGGGCCGCTGGCATCGCAATGGTTTTGGTAATTACGGCGGATCCGGCAACAGCGGCGGCGGCAAATTTAGTGCGGCTGCCGGAGCGTTTGACGGCCCGTTTAATGGCTTCGCCCACGGCCTCGACATCCGCGATGTTCTTCTCAATCACGGAATTGGGGGGCAACGGCTCAACTGCGTAACTTTCAACACGCAGGCGATCGCCGCTCTTACCCAGTTCCAGTAATTTGATCGCCGTGGAACTGATGTCCAGCCCCACTACCGGGGGCTTTTTCGGCTTGAATAAGTCGGCTAGACCCATAATTCTTCTTTATTAGCTTAGGGTTAGATGAACTATATGTATAACTACATTAGGTTTCAGAGTCAACTATAGGTCAACTAATGGATAAATACAAATACATCATAGTGTTAACCCCGTTGAGGCAGTATACTGGGCACTCCGTCTATTATCGGCCTCTGTTCCCTGAAACTTTATATAAAATAAGCATATGAAGCCTGTTTTTAAGAAAATGGTCACAATTCTTGCGGCCTCTTTCCTGTCATTGTTGTTACTGGGCGCACTCGGTCTTCTTGCCGCCTATATCTACATTACGCCCCGCTTGCCGGAAATCGATAAACTCAAGGATATGCAGCTCCAGGTTCCCTTACGGGTTTATGCCCATGGAGGCGAGCTGATCGCCGAGTTCGGGGAGATGAAGCGCAGCCCGATGGAATATAAGGATTTCCCGGCAAGGCTGATCCAGGCGGTGCTGGCGGCGGAAGATGATCGCTTTTTTGAGCACCCAGGCGTGGATTACCAGGGAATATTGCGGGCGGCCTACCATCTGGTACGAACCGGGGAGAAAGGTCAGGGCGGTAGCACCATCACCATGCAGGTGGCGCGGAATTTTTTCCTTAGTCGCGAAAAAACCTATCTGCGTAAACTCAACGAGATATTCCTTGCCCTCAAGATTGAGGGGGAACTCAGCAAGCAGGAAATCCTTGAGCTTTATCTCAACAAAATCTACCTGGGGAAGCGGGCCTATGGTTTCGCAGCGGCGGCCCAGGTGTATTACGGCAAGCTACCAGAGGAACTGACGATGGCGGAGATGGCCATGGTCGCCGGTTTGCCCAAGGCGCCGTCCCGTTATAACCCGGTGGTCAACCCCGAGCGCGCCAAAATAAGACGTGATTATGTACTCGGCCGGATGCATGAACTGGATTACATCACTGACGAACAGTTCCAGATGGCATTGGCGGAACCGGTGCACGCAGAAGTCCATGGCCTGGAAGAGGATTTAAACGCGCCCTATGTGGCGGAAATGGTGCGCAACGAAATGGTGTTGCGCTATGGCGAGGCGGCCTACACCGAGGGCTTCCAGGTCCATACTACGGTCAAAGCACATTTGCAGCAGGCCGCCAACGAGTCATTGCGCCGGGGCCTGTTGGCGTATGATCGGCGTCACGGCTATCGTGGCATTGAAGGACATCTTGAGCTTTTCAGTGAAGACGCCGTCGATGATACCGAGTCCTGGCAGGCCGCGCTGCGCGAGGTTCCCATCAGCGGCAATCTGGTTCCCACGGTTGTTTTTGAGCTGGAGGAACAGGCGGCCTGGGGCTATACCCGTGATGGTAATGTTGTCCATCTGCCCTGGGAGCAGTTAGCCTGGGCTAGAGAATATATCGATGACAACCACGTGGGCCCAGAGCTGGATTCAGCGGATCAAATCCTCAAGCCCGGCGATATCATTTACACTGTCCCTGCCCAGCCAGGCTGCAGTTGGCTGGCCAAAAAGCCGACGGTTGGTGGGGCGCTGGTTTCCCTGAATCCGGACGATGGCGCTATTGAGGCACTCGTTGGTGGCTTTGATTTTTACGAGAGTAAATTCAATCGCGTAACCCAGGCCAATCGCCAGCCCGGTTCAAGTTTCAAACCGTTTGTTTATACCGCGGCGATCGATAAGGGGTTTACGGCTGCCACCATCATTAATGATGCCCCGGTGGTGTTTGATGCGCCTGGGCTGGAGGATGCCTGGCGACCGGAAAATTACAGTGGTCAATTCTATGGGCCAACCCGCCTGCGTCAGGCCCTGATTAAATCGCGTAACCTCGTATCGATTCGCTTGCTACGTGATATCGGGATTGGTTATACGGTGCGATATGCCCAGCGGTTTGGCTTTCAGCGCGCGAGTTTGCCACGGGATTTGTCGCTGGCACTGGGCAGTGGCACCCTTACTCCGCTGGAACTGGCGCGGGGTTATACGGTATTTGCTAATGGCGGATATTTGGTAGAGCCGTACCTTATCGATCACGTGTTGGGTCCCGATGGCCGGGTGATCATGACAGCTTATCCGAGCCAGGTGTGTGTCGCCTGTATCGAGGAACAGGAAGCCAGTCTGCAGGCAGAAGCGGAGCAACTGGAAGATCCGGCCAACAGTGAACCAGCGCCGACACTTGCAGATAAAAAACCGGCGGGCAGCAATGAGGAAGCGGAACAGTTGGTCGCAGCGCGCGAACTGGCCCAGGCCAGGCAGGAAGAAATGGAGCCAACTGAACTTGAGCAGGTTCTGCAGGGTCCGCGGCCACGTAAGGTGGCAGTCCGCGTTCTTAATCCCCAGGTCTCCTTCCTGATCAATACCATGATGCGGGATGTCATTCTGCAGGGTACCGGGCGGGGTGCCCTGGTCCTGCAACGCAAGGATCTGGCGGGTAAAACGGGAACGACCAACGATCAACGTGATGCCTGGTTTGCCGGGTTTAATCGCAATGTGGTGACCATAGCCTGGGCGGGATTCGATAATCCACAGCCCTTGGGGGATCGGGAAACCGGGGCTCGGGCGGCTTTGCCGATGTGGATTGACTATATGCGCGTGGCACTGGCGGAACGCGAAGAAACCCCCCTAATCCAACCGCCGGGCATCGTGACCGTCAGGATAGATACGCGCACCGGCGAATTGGCCGAGGCGGGTAGCCCGGAGGCTATGTTTGAATATTTCCGCAGCGATCATGTCCCGACCGGCAAGGCCGATAGCCGGGTTGCAGAGGATCCGGATGGCGAAGTCCCGGTTGGAGACATCACTGAGCAGATTTTCTAGAACAGGTATGGTTCATCGAAATAATAGAGAACGGCAGATGCGCGAACGTCTGGCGCAGGAAGCCGCCCAGATTCTGGCCGAGACAGGGAGTCGTGACTTTTTTGCCGCCAAGCGTAAGGCCGCCGAACACCTGGGTGCAGTCGATACTCGCAATATGCCCAGCAACAGTGAAATCGAAGAGGCATTGATGACATATCAGCGATTGTTCCGTGCTGACCATCAGCCTCAGGAACTGCGGCGATTGCGACAAGTGGCCCTGCAGGCCATGAAATTTTTTATCAAGTATAAACCGCGTCTGGTTGGCAGTGTCCTGCGTGGCACCGCGGACACCAACTCCACCGTGACCCTGCATGTGTATGCTGGCGCGGTAGAAGAAATTGGTCTGTACCTGATGGAAAATGCCGTGCCATTTGAGACGGCGGACCGGCGTTTGCGCTTTGGGGTTGAACGCTATCAGACTTTGCCTGCGTATCGCTTCCTGGCGGAAGAGACACCCCTTGAAGTAATCGTTTTCCCGCTGGATGGCCCACATCAAGCGCCGCTTAGTCCGGTGGATGGGAAAACCATGCAGCGTGCTGATATCGAGGCGGTGGAAACCCTGCTGGCAAGTTAATTCGCGATTCATACAAGTAAGCCGAATGCCATGCGTTCCACATCCATGTTGTTACCCGGCATAAAGCCAGGCCCCCTCAGCCCGGCGAATACACTGCCTGCAATTACAGTTTTCTTCAACAAGCCTCGCGCCACAGTTTGCGGTTGCAATGGTTTGGCCTCAAAGCACTGCCATAATATTTTTATTAACCTTGCTACTATTCGCCGCCAGGATGACTGCGGGCATCGCTGGTGATTATTTCAGTCGGGCGACACCGGTGTCTTTTGCTGCCTGGGCAACGGCTTTAGGTATGAATTCCCGTAAGCGCGGGTCGAAGGGTTTTGGAATGATGTAATTGCGACTGAACTCCAGGGCATCCAACCCGTAAGCATCGAGCACCTCCTGGGGTACCGGCTCATGCGTGAGGTCGGCCAGTGATTTGACAGCAGCGACTTTCATGGCGCTATTAATGCAGGTCGCCCGCACATCCAGAGCGCCTCTGAAGATAAAGGGAAAGCCCAATACGTTATTGACCTGGTTAGGGTAGTCGCTGCGGCCAGTCGCCATGATGAGATCTTCTCGGGTTTGCTGCGCCAGTTCGGGAGCAATCTCCGGATCGGGATTAGAGAGAGCGAACACTATGGGGTCGGCGGCCATGGTTTTAAGCATGGCCGGTGTCACCAGGTCCGGCCCGGAGACGCCGATGAACACGTCGGCGTCGACCATGGCATCGGCCAGGGTGCGGCGTTGCGTCTCGCGCGAGAATTCCTGCTTGTAGATATTCACCCCTTCACGGCCGTGATAGACCACTCCCTTACGGTCAATTAAATAGATGCGCCGTGCTCCAAGGCTTTTCAGCATGCGCATCGCCGCAATTCCGGCTGCACCGGCACCGAGACACACAATATGGGCGGAGGCCAGTTCCTTGCCGGCCAACTCAAGAGCATTGAGCAAACCGGCGGCGATTATAATGGCGGTGCCATGCTGGTCGTCATGAAATACCGGAATATCCAGTTGCTGGCTGAGAGTATGCTCGATCTCAAAACAGGCCGGGGCGGCAATATCTTCCAGATTGATCCCGCCAAATGTCGGCGCAATACATTTCACCGTGTCTATGAATGCCTGGGATGAATCAGCATCAACCTCAATGTCCATGACATCAATATCAGCAAAGCGTTTGAACAGGACCGCTTTGCCTTCCATGACGGGTTTGGCGGCCAGCGGCCCCGCATTCCCAAGGCCCAAAACCGCGGTGCCGTCGGTAATCACGGCAACCAGGTTTCCCTTGCCGGTGTAACGATACACATTATCCGGGTCCGCGGTTATCGCTCGGACCGGGGCAGCAACGCCGGGAGTGTAGGCGAGGCTCAGTTGTTCCTGGGTGTCACAGGGCTTGGTGATTGCCGTGGCGATTTTGCCGGCCGGCGGGGTTTCATGGAATTGAAGGGCCGCGGCAGTGAGTTCATCATTCTTGTCAGTCATGTTCAGCGTCCGCTGGGTAAGTTGGTTATTGTGTCCAGGTTGATAGGGAGCAGTTTTTAGGCTAATTCGCTGCCTCATTATCGGCTATTTTCTCAATGGATGCCGGGTGGTGCAGGTTCATGCGCAGTTCACTACGGGTTGAATAAATCCAGCCACGCACGGTGAGGGTTTTATTTTTAAGCGAATCGGGTAGAAAGGGAAAATAACCGATATCGGCTTTGGGCAAGCGCAGGGCAAATCCACGTCCCAGGTTGAGCCAGTAGGCAGTACGACTTTCACCAATGCGACTGACAGTACCGGTCACACGCATGAAACCGGTGTCATTGGCACCAAGCTGGCTGGCCTGTCGTGGTCGGTAATCAGTCAGTTGCCACAGTCCCCGTTGTTGCAGTCTGGCATCCCGTTCAGCCTGTTGGTAGCAGTCCAGCAATAACAAATTGGGGGGTACGGTGATATGAAAACCCAGCCCGGCCTGTAATAGTTGCTGGCTCAGGTTGCGGCCGTTACTCAAAAAGGGGTGTGCCAGGAGTCGGCCGTGACGATCCTTGCGCTCCATGTCGTAACGCAACCGCAGTGTCTTATCGTCAGCCAGCAAAGCTTCCAGTCGCTGTTTCGCTGTCTCGGCCAGGGGTTGGGCCGGTCGAGTATTGCGAGCCCTTTCCGGTGTATTGATGGCGATAAATCGCAGGTTTCGCCCATCGGTCAATCTGACCGTATCGCCGTCATAGACTTTTGCGACTGTGACCTGTTCATCGTAGCGTTCGAGACGACATTCAGTTGCCTGGACCGGCAACGGGATAAGCTGCCAGGCATAAAAAAAGGACGCTGCCAGCAGCGTCCTTTTTGGAAAAACCATGGTTGGCATCCGGGGCTTATTTCCTCCCGTATTTCTGGTGGAACTTGTCAACCCGACCCGCGGTATCAAGCAGCTTCTGTTTGCCGGTGTAGAATGGGTGGCACTGGGAGCAGACTTCAATGGTCAGGTCGCGGCCCGCGGTAGAGCGTGTCTTGAAGGTGCTGCCGCAGCTGCACGTTACAGCGATTTCTTCGTATCCGGGATGGATGTCAGCTTTCATGTTCGGTGTCTCCAACTATCGCGTGTCGCTACACCGGCCTGTCCGGGCACCACACGCTTTTCAGGGGCCGCAATCTTACGGAAATCCGCAGCCTGGAGCAAGCAGAATCGTGTGTTAGCGGGACTTGAATGGCAGTACGGCTGCTGATTTGGCCACTTTGGGGCTTTTCTCTGGCTGGAGGATGTCAGGATCCTTGTAGGCCTTGCCTAGCTGGTCGAAGGTATCCCACATCAGGTTGGATATCTGGACACAGGCCGACATGGGGTTACTGGCCTGTTCCCGCAGCCGATCGATGCGCCACTGCAGGCGACGCAGGCGATCCTGGTGGGCGGAGGAGGAGCGGGTAATATAGGCATCCAGCAGACGATGGCGTAACTGCTCAAAGGCATGCGGGTCGTGCCGGGCCAATTGTGCCCACTGCTCGAAATCAATGTGCTGGATGGCTGCCCGTCTGCCCATGTTTCAGCCCTCTGCTATGGTCGGCGGGAGTTCCTGAACTGGAACGCCCTTGTTCCAATCATCGGTGCATATTTCGGAATTGTCAAAGTTGCGTGACCGCGAGGAGCTCATATTTAACAGGCGAAAGAATCGATAACTACTTGTTAAATATATATTTAACGGGTAGAAAGCCTATTGGCGCTTCATGGAGTCAAAGAAATCAGCGTTGGTTTTGGAGGCCTTAAGCTTGTCGTGCATGAACTCCATGGCGGCGATTTCATCCATGTCGTGGACCACCTTACGCAGGATCCACATCATTTGCAGTTCGTCCGGCTTGGTGAGCAATTCCTCACGTCGGGTGCCGGAACGATTGATATTGATGGCCGGATAGATGCGTTTCTCGGCGATCTTGCGGTCCAGGTGGACTTCCATGTTGCCGGTACCCTTGAATTCTTCGTAGATCACATCGTCCATGCGCGAGCCGGTTTCGACCAGGGCGGTGGCAAGAATGGTGAGCGAACCGCCTTCCTCGATATTACGCGCCGCCCCGAAGAAGCGTTTGGGCCGATGCAGGGCGTTGGCGTCCACGCCACCGGTTAATACCTTGCCGGATGAGGGGATGACCGTATTGTAGGCCCGTGCCAGACGGGTGATGGAGTCGAGCAGGATTACCACGTCTTTTTTATGCTCAACCAGGCGCTTGGCTTTTTCGATCACCATTTCCGCAACCTGCACATGGCGGCTGGCCGGCTCATCGAAGGTGGAGGACACGACCTCACCGCGGACCGAGCGGGCCATTTCGGTGACCTCCTCAGGCCGCTCATCGATGAGCAATACAATCAGATGACACTCGGGGTGGTTATGGGCAATGGAATGCGCAATATCGTGCAGCATCATGGTCTTACCGGCCTTGGGCGGGGAGACGATCAGTCCACGTTGACCCTTGCCGAGGGGCGCCATCAGGTCGATGACACGGGCGGTCATGTCCTCGGTGGAACCATTGCCGATTTCAAGCTCAAGTCGCTTGTTGGGGTGCAGCGGCGTGAGGTTCTCAAACAGCACTTTGTTCTTGGCATTTTCCGGCGGCTCGAAATTGATTTCGCTGACCTTCAGCAGGGCGAAGTAGCGCTCCGAATCCTTGGGAGGGCGAATTTTGCCCGAAACGGTGTCCCCGGTGCGTAAGTTGAAGCGGCGTATCTGGCTGGGCGAGACATAGATGTCATCCGGTCCGGCCAGGTAGGAGCTCTCTGCGGATCGCAGGAAGCCGAAACCGTCCTGGAGTATTTCGAGAACCCCGTCACCGTAGATATCCTCGCCATTTTTGGCGTGGGCTTTGAGAATGGCGAAGATGATGTCCTGTTTGCGGGCACGGGACATGCCTTCGATACCGTTAGAGGTCGCAAGCTCAATCAGCTCGGGAACGGGGGTTTTTTTCAGTTCAGTTAAATTCATTTTTGGTGTTCTTTAGAAAGAAATGGGTTAATACGCGGGATGTATTAAAACAGCGTATGAACGCCGTTGTTGTCAGGAAATTTGCTTGAGTTTTGGGTATGTAGCGGAAATACCGGTTCCATGTAGTGCTTACAAGTAACCGGGAATAAATATGGTTGTTAGGTTAACGTTATCACTAATCTCAAGCGGCGTCCAGCCCCGCGTTAGCCGGGCTGGACGATATAAAATCAGCTTGCGATTAAAGGTTGCTGTCGATGAAGGCGCTCAACTGGGATTTGGATACCGCACCGACCTTGGTGGCTTCGACGTTGCCGTTTTTGAAAAGCATCAGGGTCGGGATGCCGCGAATACCGAACTTCGGCGGTGTCGCCGGGTTCTCATCGATGTTGAGTTTGGCCACTTTTAGTTTGCCAGCGTATTCGTCGGCTATTTCATCCAGGATGGGTGCAATCATCTTGCAAGGGCCGCACCAGTCCGCCCAATAGTCCACCAGTACTGGTCCCTCAGCATTGACGACTTCGGCTTCAAACGTATCGTCAGTTACATAGGCAATTTTGTCACTCAAGATCTTGTCTCCCCGTTTGTCTGTTTCCAATTGTGTTCTTGGATGCTCACATTTGAGCCCAAGACACAGGTTATTGCAAGTCCAAAGCGCTGCCTTATCTGGTATGCTGTCGCGCCATGAGCGAAGCACATTTAACTGATGTTAGTTTTACCGATTTCGATTTGCCAGAATCCCTTTCGCAAGGCATTGAGTCAACTGGTTTTTCACGTTGTACGCCAATCCAAGCAGAAACCTTGCCAATTGCCTTAGCAGGTAAGGATGTCAGCGGTCAGGCCCAGACCGGAACGGGTAAGACCGCGGCTTTTCTGATCGCGACCTATTCTCATTTACTGCGACACCCACCGGCTGAAACACGTCGCCCCAATCAACCGCGTGCCATGATCCTGGCGCCTACCCGTGAACTGGCAGTGCAGATCCATAGAGACGCAGTGGCGTTGGGTCAGTTTACCGGTTTGAAACTCGGGCTGGTTTTTGGCGGCACGGGCTATGAGTCACAGCGCAAGCAGCTTGAGGAAGGGGTCGATGTCCTGATCGGCACTCCCGGTCGGATAATCGACTATTTCAAGCAACGGGTTTTCGACTTGAAAGCCGCGCAGGTAATGGTGCTAGACGAAGCAGATCGCATGTTCGACCTGGGATTCATTAAGGATATCCGATTCCTGTTGCGTCGCATGCCGCATCCGGAAAAACGGCTCAACCTGTTGTTTTCCGCCACCCTGTCGCATCGCGTGCAGGAGCTGGCTTACGAGCACATGAATAATCCGCAGCCGGTTGAAATTGAGTCTGCCCAGATTACTGCCGATCAAATTACCGAGAAGGCGTTTTACCCATCCAGGGAAGAGAAGATTCCGTTGCTGCTCGGTCTGTTGAAGGCTCACCCTGTTGGGCGGGTACTGATTTTCGTCAACACCAAGCGGGTGGCCGAAGACGTTGAGGCCTACCTCAAGGGCAATGACTATGGTGTCGCCCTGCTGAGTGGTGACGTGCCACAGACAAAAAGGCTGCGTTTGCTGCAGGCCTTCACCGAGGGTGAAGTGAATATCATGGTGGCCACAGATGTGGCCGCACGCGGGCTGCATATCCCCGCCGTCAGTCATGTTATTAATTACGATTTACCCCAGGACGCGGAAGACTATGTGCACCGGGTTGGGCGGACGGCCCGCGCGGGTGCCAGTGGTGATGCCCTTAGTTTTGCCTGCGATGAATATGTGTTCTCCCTGCCCGAAATCGAGCAGTTTATCGGCCATAAAATTGAGGTGGTTTCCATCACCAGTGACATGCTGGCTGAATCCAAACCACCGCTACGGGAAAAACGTCCACCGCGGCGACGTTATGGAAAGCCGGGTGATAGCCGCAAGGGCGGCGATCGACCACGACGACACCGCTCCCGGTCCTGAAAACCGGTCAAACAGACCATTTATTTCATTAATTGTGTTAGATCGGGTTCGCCACTGGAAAAGGTGGCGAACTGGATGCTATTGCTGGTGATGCTGGCGCCAGGCCTGGAAAGTCGGGAACTGACGGTATCCTTTACTAATAACGTAATTCAGCACATTCTGCAGGCGATAGAACCAGACTACGGAATCAATCCGAATGATCTCCTTGCCCCGTTCATCAAATAAAATCAACGTTGGCGCGTAATCGAGTTGTAGCTGGTCGGCCCATTGCCGAGCCGTGATCTTTTCGCCGCCCGGTGTTAATACCGGGGTGTCGGCTCGCATATCCAGCTGGACGACATCAACTTGTTGCAGCAGCTGATTAATGCGGGGATCACTTAACGGCTCGGCATGCAATACATCGCAGGCGTGACAGTTATGTCGCTCAAACATAACCAGTAGAGGACGGTCAGCGGGGAAACGGCTGCGATCCAGCGCATAAGGCGGCGGCAAAAAGGCGTCATGCACATTGAGCGCCTCCTTGCCAAAGCTGAAAGCTTGTTCTGCGCGCGCCATGTACTCGTCGAACGGTTCCTGGCGGTAATGGGTATCGGCGACATATTCCAGTGCGGCGCGGAACTGATACGGGGGGCGATAGCCACGCAGACGCAGCACCAGTTTTCCGTCCCGGTTAAAAAATGCCAGTGATGGTGTGAAGTTGGTCTCGTACTTGATGGCAAATTCCTTCTCGGTGTAATTGTTACCATCCATGCCGGTGACTTCTTTCTGACCCCGAATATTGATATGAATCACATCAAAATGTTTCTTGGTATAAGCCAGGATATCCTTCTGGCCCCAGTTGTTTTCCAGGTGAGCTTTGCAATAAGCACAACGTTTCTGGCCGAAATAGACGATTAAGCCCTGTTTGCCGCTCTCAACGGCTTCGTTCAGGTCTTCCTGTAAATCAAGAAAGCTGACCTTGAACCAGTCCGGCATGATCAGGTCATCACTGAGAGGCTGATCATCGAAGATGTCCCCGGTGTTGATACTGGCGAACGCGGGGCCGCAGTAGACCGGCAAAAGCAGCAGGAATAGCTGGATGATAGTGGACCGGAAAAAGGTCATGTTAGGGCTGGCATGCATGAATATATGTCCTGGAGGGTTTGCTTGCCGTTGGAGCTGTAGATAGAATGCCCTACACCCTATTTGGCCACAAGACCCATTCTATCGTTATGACAATTAAAGTTGAGGCATCCTTCGGCGAGTTTCTGGACAAGATTACCATTCTGGAAATCAAGAGCGAACGCATTTCCGATGCGGCAAAACTTGAGAACGTCAATCGGGAGTTAAGCCTGTTACGGGAAAGCTGGGCGGCACATCCTGCTTCAAAGACCGATATCAGCGATGAGATGGCACGTCTTAAAGCCATCAACGAAAAGCTGTGGGAAATAGAGGATGACATCCGCGATCAGGAACGCAACAAAACCTTTGATCAGAAATTTATTGAGCTGGCTCGGGCCGTCTATTTCATCAATGATGACCGGGCAGCTGTAAAACGCGAACTCAATTTGAAACTGGGATCAGATCTGGTCGAAGAAAAGTCTTACGCCGATTACAAATAAACCGATATCTCCAGCTGTTTACATTCGCTGATACACGCGCTGCGCCCGTTGCATAAACACCTTGGTACGGGTTGCGGGGTTATGTTTAACCGGGCTTGGTAAGCTCGCGGCCAACTGTGCCGCCTGCCAACGATTAAGATCGAATGCATTCCGGCCCCAGTAATGCTGGGCTGCAGCTTCAACCCCATAAATTCCCTTGCCGAATTCAGCAATATTTAAATAGGTCTCAAGAATACGCTTCTTGCTGACATTGAATTCCATACCAACGGTAAAGATTAGTTCATGCCATTTGCGTAAAGGATTTCGCGACGCACTGAAAAACATGTTTTTCACGGTCTGCTGGGACAGGGTGCTGGCGCCGTATTTCATTTTTCGCCTTTGCAGGTTGTAATCCATGGCTTCACGAAAGGCGATTACGTCAAAGCCGTTATGGGTGTAAAAACGCGCATCCTCGGCCACGATCACAGCGCGTTGTACTTTTTTCGGGATACGGCTTAATGCGACTGGCCGCCAGCGTAACGCGGGGAGCGACTTGTCTGCTTGCCGGCGTGCTTCATAACCCTGGATGAAACGTGATTTGGCGACGGGGCCCTGGCTGAACCGTTGCCAGTCTGGCCAGACATGAATGAGATAGAACAGATCCAGGGCGAATAGTAGCAGGCCCAGGCGTATCCCCCAGCGAATATAACGCCCATAGACGCCAAAGCGAGAGGGGCGGCGACGTTTACGGAAAGGCAACCACATGCAATGGATACTGCCTTCCATATCCCAATCTGTCGAGCCAGGACGGGCTTTTCGAGGGGAACAAATTACCAGAGTGTGAAGCGGCTCGCGGCCGTCATGCTCTCAATGTCAGGGATTCTGGCAGGGACGCTGGAAGTAACAGCTCAACGTGCAGGTTACCGAGGTCAGCAGCCAGAACAGAAAAAAGCCGATACTGTAGCCACCCAGCCGGCTGATCGGACCATAGCCGCCACTCAGGCTAAGCGCTTGCGGATCGAAGGCGGTAAAGAACAGAATGGTTGCCAGGCCCGAGGTCAGAAAGGAAGGCCACAGGACAGCGATGAATTTTTGAATAGTCGGGATATCCTGCCGGTTATCAGTCATGGTTTTATCTCCCCTGGTGTTATTGTCCGGCTCTGATGGCCGGTTATTTCAGTTGTTCAGGTTATAGCATTTCAACTTCAGGGCGTCAGCTCCCAGATAGTTTGTTCCGGCAGCCGGGCGCGGCCGTTCAGTCGCCAGGATTCGTCCTCGGGCGTGATGATGAGGTACCAGTTTCCGGCTGCCGGGTTGGCGGCCAACAAGCCGCTATAGCGGTTGTTTCCCTGATGTTGTAACGGGATTCGAATATCCAGACCACTTCGGGTGGGGTGGAGTAATTCCAGTAGCAAGCGCTCACTTTTGAACGGTTTTTCGGCGCTGAGCTGGAGCGTGACCTGCTGCGCGGTGGGTTGCCATTCAAGGCCGGCATGCAGGCCCAGAGCCGCAGCCCGCTGTTCCCGCTCCAGGGTGCGGTTAATGCCCAGGCCCGCTTTGTAATAATCGTCCTTGACCAGGCCGTCCGGGTTGGTCATGGCGATCACGATCGTAGCAATCCCCGCCACCACGGCGGATGCGGGTAACGCCATCAGAAACCACGGCCAGAATTGTTTATACCAGGGAGTGAGTTCATTCACGGTTAAAGACATCTTTGCCTCAATGCTTGAATTTGGTTCTGGGCGAATAAGTTGGCATGTATCGTATTAATCTTGCAAGTCATAATTAAATTCCCGCTGGGAGTCAGTGGTGATTATTTCATCACCGGGCCGATAAATCGTCCGGTTTCAATGATTTTCAATTCAGCATCATCAACCGCCTGCAACTGGAACTGGATATCACTTCCCGTGCTTTGCAGGTTCACCGGATCGATCTGAACCCGGACCGGCAATTCAATGACTTCACCACTATTGACGGTAATTTCACTCTTGCGATTGATTAGTAGCAGTCCGTCCAGTCCTGAGACACTAAGATGATAGGTATGGGGGCGGGCATCCATATTGATAATTTTCAGGGTATAGATGTTTTCCACCAGTCCTTCGGTAGTTTCCCGGTAGAGGGCATTTCGATCGCGAATAATGTCCAGCCCCAGGGGCATGCGGGTAATCATGCTGTAGAAAAGGGCAATAGTGATGGCGGTAATGAGTACGCCATAGACAAACATGCGGGGTCGAACAATATGGGTCGCCGTCCCCTTCAGGGCATTCTGGGTTGTATAGCGAATCAGGCCCTTGGCATAACCCATTTTGTCCATGACATCGTCGCAGATGTCGATACAGGCGGCACAACCGATGCACTGGTATTGCAGACCATCGCGAATGTCGATGCCGGTGGGGCAGACCTGGACACACAGGGTACAGTCGATACAATCACCCAGCCCCAGGGTAGTCGGATCAGCCGCACGTTTCCGCGAACCACGCGGGTCCCCGCGTTTTTCGTCATAGGAAATAATCAAGGTGTCGTTGTCAAACATGGCGCTTTGAAAGCGCGCATAGGGACACATGTAAATACAGACCTGCTCACGCAAGAAGCCGGCGTTGCCGTAGGTGGCAAAGCCATAAAAGATGATCCAGAAGGTTTCCCACGGTCCGAGGGACAGATTTATCAGCGACTGGCCCAGTTCAAGGATTGGGGTGAAGTACCCGACGAAGGTGAAACCGGTCCAGGCCGAGAATATAATCCAGACAAACTGGGTGCTGGATTTGAGCATGACCTTGCGCTTTGACCAGGGCGCCTTGGCCAGTTTCATTTGTTTACTGCGATCCCCTTCGATGAGGCGCTCGATTCGCAGGAAGACCTCGGTCCAGACCGTCTGGGGGCAGGCATAACCGCACCACAGCCGTCCGGCCAGGGCGGTAAAGAAAAACAACGCCAGCGCAGCGATGATCAACAGAATGGCCAGATAGAAGAAATCTTGTGGCCAGAAGGTCAACCCGAGAATATAGAATTTACGCGCCGGCAGATCGAACAACACGGCCTGGTGACCGTCCCAACGCAACCAGGGCACGATGTAGTAGAGGCCAAGCAGCACCATTATCCCGAGTGTGCGCAGGGTGGCAAAAATGCCGGTCACCTTGCGGGGATAGATCTTCTGGTGCTTGGCGTAAAACTCTTCCGGTTCCTGGCCGGGCTGTAAGCCTGGGTTGTTCTGGTTGCTCATAAGACTCGCAAAAATTAAGGATTAAGCAGGGTACC
>CBDUOW010000018.1:0-15576 GCA_965368945.1 uncultured Gammaproteobacteria bacterium | reverse complement strand
TGACCTTTTAATTGTGACAGACTGAGGGTACGGCCATCGACAATCTTGAAGTCCACCGCTGGGGCCTGTTGAAGTTCTGTTGGACTAAACCAGTAATAACCAATGCTAATCAGCAGTGTCAGCGCAAACAGACCAGTTAATACACCTTTGAGCTTTAATTTCATTATGGGTGAGAGTTTATCATGGGCGTTTGATAAAAATTCACAACCAGACAGAGGGTTAAATGAATTAATGGTGCCAAAATCACTTGACCCTGCAAACTCTGTGGGATAGCGTAGGGCACGCAAGGGGGAGTATCCGTTTGCATTAATAACAATAACAAAAGCTAGATTATTTGGCGGCCATTGGCCGCTTTTTTATTGCCCGTGCGTCGCCACTTCTAATGTAGGTCTGGCTGGCGTCTTTCATCGTTGTTACTTAGCCGTTTACCGCAGAAATTTAACCCTGTGGTCTCCATCTGTGGTCTGGAATAAACCGGAGATTGAAGATGCGGAATAATTTCCCGATTTTGGAATACTCCCGATTTAGATCCCAGAATTTGAATTTTCCCCACTCTGCAGAAGTTTTCCCAAGAGTGGGGCCTTTCTTATTGTTTCATAAGCAATTATCATTAACCGCTTATCTTTATTACAAGCAGGTTATCTGAGAGGCATGATTAAAGCAGCAATTGTTGGCGGAACCGGTTATACGGGCGTTGAGTTATTACGCCTGTTGGCAGCCCATCCCGAAGTGGAACTCACTGCCATCACCTCGCGTTCCGAGGCGGGTCAGGCCGTGGCGGATATGTTCCCCAACCTGCGGGGTCATGTGGACCTGGCGTTCTGCGAGCCCGACAAGGCGGGATTGAATGATTGTGACGTGGTGTTTTTTGCCACACCTAACGGTATTGCCATGCAGCAAACCCCCGCGTTACTGGATGCCGGGGTACGGGTAATCGATCTGGCGGCCGACTTTCGTCTCAAAGACCCGGCAGTCTGGGCCCAGTGGTACGGTCAACCCCACGCCTGTCCCGAATTGCTGGAAGAAGCCGTCTACGGATTACCCGAAGTGAACCGCGCTGCGGTAGCGAAAGCCCGGCTGGTGGCCAACCCGGGGTGCTATCCGACTGCGGTGCAACTCGGTTTCCTGCCCTTGCTGGAAAATGGCCTGGTGGATGCCAGTCGTTTGATTGCCGATGCAAAATCGGGTGTGAGTGGCGCGGGCCGTAAGGCCAGTGTCGGGACCCTGCTGGGGGAGGCCAGTGAGAACTTCAAGGCCTATGCCGTTCCCGGGCACCGGCATTTGCCGGAAATCAGTCAAGAGCTGCAACGGGCTACCGATGACAAGGTTAGCCTGACCTTTGTGCCGCATTTGACCCCCATGATCCGGGGGATTCATGCCACCCTGTACGCCGAACTGACGGCGGATGCGGCCGATTTACAGCAACTGTATGAGTCGCGCTATGAAAATGAGCCCTTTGTGGATATGCTGCCCGCCGGCAGTCATCCGGAGACACGCAGCGTACGTGGTGCCAATACCTGTCGGTTGAGTATTCACCGGCCTCAAGGAGGCGACACCCTTGTCGTCCTGTCGGTCATTGACAATCTGGTGAAAGGGGCGGCCGGCCAGGCCGTGCAGAATATGAACATTATGTTTGGTCTGGAAGAGGCAGTCGGGCTGAATAACATAGCCTTACTGCCCTAGGTAACATCATGCAACTCAGAGTCAAACACCATAATCCCTGGAAAACTCGCGTGCTTATCCTGCTTGGGTTGCTGGCCATTGGGGTAGGGGGCTGGAGTTTGTTTGATTATGGCCGTTATAAAGCCGGATACGATAGCGCTGAGGTTGACCTTGAGCAGTTACGGTTGGCGGCACTGGTTGATGAACTGTATGGCGAAATCGATCATTTACGGGAGCAGAAAGCCCAACTTGAGCGGGCGGCACAAATCGAGCGCAAAGCCTACAATGAACTCGATACCAATCTGAAAGTCTTACAGGGTGAAATCCTGGAGCTCAAGGAAGAACTGGCGTTCTATCGGGGCATCGTGTCGCCGCGGGACGCCTCTCGCGGATTACGACTGCAGCGCTTCAGCCTGGAACCCAATGGTTTGCGTAGTTATCGCTATACCGTGGTCATTACCCAGGTGTTGAAAAATGACAAGTTGGCGAGGGGCCGGGTAAGATTGTATGTCGAGGGACTGCAGAATAATGAGTCCAAAACCCTTGATTTGTCTGCGCTGAGCGAGAATTCTGTCAAGGAATTGGATTACCGCTTCAAGTATTTTCAGAACCTGGAAGGTGACCTGGAACTGCCGAGCGGATTTCGGCCGACGCGTGCCACGGCACAAATTCTGCCGGGCGGCCGGCAGCAGGACATGATTGAGAAAACCATCGATTGGCCGACAGAGGAGAATCAGACAGATGTGGAGTAATAAGAAGAAACCTAAGCAGACAGCGCACATTGATTCGCTGATAGGCCAAAACACCGAAATCAAGGGTGATGTGGTGTTCAGTGGTGGTCTGCACGTGGATGGGGTTGTTAAGGGCGGCGTGATGGCCGAGCAAGGCAATGACTCGGTTTTGACCCTGAGTGAACGGGGTACCATTGAAGGTGAGGTCAAAGTCCCCAATGTAGTCATTAATGGCACTATCATTGGTGATGTCCACGCCAGCGCTCATGTAGAATTGGCTGCCCAGGCGAAAGTGCATGGCAATGTCTACTACAGCCTGATTGAGATGGCCATGGGGGCAGAGGTGAACGGTAATCTGGTGCATCGCCCTGAGGATAAAATTGTGGCTCTCAACCAGGATAAGGAAACGGAAACAGAGACGGCCGCCAAAGATACTTGACTAAAATACTCGGAAATTGGATAATTCTCCGATTCCGGTACGAATACATTAATTCGGAGTTGTGACATGAATACCGCTACAGAAACCGTGAGTTCCCTGATTTTCACCGACAGCGCGGCCAACAAGGTCAAACAGCTGATTGAGGAAGAAGGTAATGAAAACCTGATGCTGCGGGTCTTTGTTTCCGGCGGTGGCTGTTCCGGCTTCCAGTATGGATTTACCTTCGATGAGAGCATCCAGGACGGAGACACCCAGGTGGAGAACGGTGGCGTAACCCTGCTGGTGGATCCCATGAGCTACCAATACCTGACCGGGGCGGAAATCGACTACAAGGAGGACCTATCAGGTTCCCAGTTCGTCATCCGTAATCCCAATGCCACTACCACCTGTGGCTGTGGTTCATCCTTTTCTGTCTGAAAGCCCCGAATTCGAGTAAACTCTAGCTACAGGGATGACACATAGTGTCGTCCCTGTTGGTTTGAAGCGGCGAATTTTCCCTTCACTATCTGGTCAAAAACAAGCAACCGGGCTCGGTCGTTGTGAGCCGGGCATCAATGACAAGGGACAGATGATGAGCGAATACTTACCGGGACTGGCCGGTGTACCGGCGACTAAATCGAACATCTCTGATATTGATGGCAAGAAGGGCATCCTGTTCTATCGCGGCTATCCGATCGAGGAACTGGCACAACACAGCAGTTTTGAAGAAACCACCCTGTTGCTACTGGATGGTCGTCTGCCCACCGAACAGGAACTGCAGAGCTTCCATCAACAGCTGGTCGCAAACCGGACGATTAAATTTCATACCCGGGGGATGATGAAAAACCTGCCCCCGACCGGCCATCCCATGGAAATGTTGCAGACGGTGGTGGCAAGCCTCAGCATGTTTTATCCGGGCAGTGAATGTCTTACTGACGATGATGCCTGTAATGACCTGAACTATATCCACAACACCACCGTAAAAATCATCGCACGTATCGCCTGTATCGTGGCCATGTGGGAGCACATCCGCAATGGTTATGATCCAGTCGCTCCGCGTGATGATCTGGGTTATGCGGAGAACTTCCTCTATATGTTTACCGGCAAGGAACCGGACCCGATGTTGGCGCGCATCATGGATGTGTGTTTGATCCTGCATGCCGAGCATACGATTAACGCTTCAACTTTTGCCGTTCTGGTAAATGCTTCGACCCTCGCGAATCCCTATGGTGTTGTTTCGGCGGCTATAGGTGCCTTGTCCGGGCCTCTACATGGAGGAGCGAACCAGAAGGTACTGCAAATGCTGGAAGAGATAGGTACACCGGATAAAGCAGAAGAATATGTGGATCAACGTCTTGCCAACAAAGAAGTGATTTGGGGTATGGGGCACCGTGAATACTCAACCAAGGATCCCCGTGCCACTATCCTGCAGGGCCTAATGGATAAATTTATGGAAGCCCGGGGTGGCGATATCAATCCTTTGTTTGAAGTGGCGAAGGCGGTAGAGATAGTGTGCGAAGATCGGCTGGCTAAAAAAGGCGTGTATGCCAATGTCGATTTTTATTCGGGCTTGTTGTATTCGGAAATGGGCATACCGGCAGATCAGTTTACGACTATTTTCGCAATCGCCCGCTCCGCCGGTTGGCTGGCGCATTGGCGGGAGCAGTTGGCAGATAATCGGATATTCCGTCCTACCCAGGTTTATACCGGGGAACCGCAGCGTAAATATGTGGCTATTGATAAACGGTGATCACTGGTACATAGAAAGTAATAGACCTGTGTCACACAAAAGGCCAACTGCCACTACAGTTGGCCTTTTTTATTGCACTGAGTCAGAACCGGTTAAAGCATCAAAGGTGCCTGACCGATAGGGTAACTAATAGGGCAAGTATCTTCTGTTTTAACAGCAATGAGCAGAAGGACCGGCTATGTATTATGGAGTAGTTAAGATAGCGCAAGCCTTTATAATTAAAAACTTCTGTTTGTGTTTGTTAAAACTGGTTAAGTTGGGTGTATTGATAACATTGTGAAAAAGTCTGGCATCACAATTCAAATGATCATGGAGCTGACCCTGTTTTTTATGGGGCTGGTGGGCTTGATATTGGCCTTGGTTAGCGGTTCCCTGTATCACAGTATGACGTTGGAGAGCCAACAACAGGCTTTACAGGAATTGGTACAATTGAAAGTTGACGCTCGCCTGGGGGATATTGAATTACAATCCCGTAATCAGGGTGCCACACTGCTCAATAGTGATGGATTCCGTACTGCTTTCGAAAAAAACGATTACCGGACACTAAAGCAGATCCTGCAGCAAGAGCTAAAGGATCTGAAGCGGCAGAACGGTGATTTGAATGTTGTCAATCTCACGGTCTATAGCCGGAATTTCAATACCGTGGCAGAGGCTTCACAAGGGTTGTCGCTGGATTTACCTTACCCTGTTTGTGGGTCAGTACTGAGTCGGGCCCGGATACGGACTGGCTTGCAAAGCACACAGGTCATGTCTGAACTCTGCCTGATAGACCAGCACTTGCTTCGTACCACATTGCTTCCGCTAGGTGGCTATAGCCTTACCGGCTATATGGCGGTGGTGGTTGATCCTCTGGACAGCTTGATTCAAATGGAAGAGAGCCTGGGCTTGCCATTACGATTTACTCAAGCCGACGGTAAAGTGAGTTATCAATCTGAACAGTGGCCCAGAGACGGATTACTTTTGGATGAAGGTGAAAAAGCAAAATTGACCATCAAGACCAATGAGGGTGAGATCGGGCTGCGTATCGCGATGGCCCATCAGTCAAGTCGGCTGACCACCGAACTATCACAAACACGCTTAATCGTGATGCTGGTTGCTTGTGTCACTACCTTATTAGCAATCATGGCGGCGTGGTGGCTTCTCCGACGCACTACCGTCTTACCATTACGACATTTAACCCGTCAATTGCATCGGGTTCAGCAGGACCAGACTGAAATCGGACGACAAATCAAGGTTACTGGAACGAGCGAAATCACTGAATTGACCCAGGGGTTTAATTCCATGACCAAAAAGTTGCAGAGTATGTATCTTAAACTGGAAGAGCTTGCTTTTACCGATGCGCTTACTCGCTTACCCAATCGCTATCAGTTACATCAACGCCTTGAAGGGTTTACCAGCAACCAACGGCGTGGCCAGCACGCTTTCGGTTTCTTATTAATGGATTTGGATCGGTTTAAGACTGTTAATGACACATTGGGTCACCATATCGGTGATCAATTGCTGCAGCAGGTTAGCGTACGCATGCAAGAGGTATTACGTGATTCTGATATGGTGACACGACTGGATTCAGCTTCCCGTTCGGCATTTGAAGATGATATGGTTGCCCGCCTTGGTGGAGATGAATTTGCGGCGATACTGCCCGATGCAAAAAATCGTGAACAGGCCGAGACGGTGGCAAAAAAAATCAATGATGCCATGCGACAAGAATTTACAGTAGAGGCACACCGTTTCAATATCGGTATTAGTATCGGTGTCGTGGTATTTCCGGATGATGGCGACGATATGCATACTTTAATGCGTAAGGCGGATGTGGCAATGTATTATGCCAAGAAAAACCGTTTGGGATTTGCATACTACGATGAATCGCAAACGAAAGAAGTGCTTGAAGAATCAAACCTGGCTGTCAATTAAGAAAATATTTTCATTTACCCTGAATTAACCATTGAGCTTGAATAATCGGTTTGTTCTTCCTCGCAACCTGGATAGATACCCCCCAAAATTACGGCATGCCTTGCACCGGTCACGCCAGGCAAGTTGCCTGGCTGATGGGCCAAGGTTTGTTTTGCCAGCCAGGCGAAGGCCATCGCTTCGACCCAGTCGGGGTCGAGCCCCACTTCAGTTGTCGAAAAAACCTGCTGATCCTGCAGCAGCTCTTTCAGGCGTTGCAGTAAAGTATTGTTATGCACACCACCACCACAGACCAGAATCTGATCCGGGTTAAGCTTTGTCTGCTGAATGGCATCGGCGATGCTGACCGCAGTCAGTTCCAGCAAGGTCGCCTGTACATCCTGGGGAGGGAGCTCTGCTACCGTTGGCCAGCAGTTAGCTAACCATTCGAGATTAAAAATATCCCGCCCGGTACTTTTGGGTGCTGTATGAAAGAAGTAAGGTTCACCCAACAGGGCTGTCAGCAATTCAGGATGAAGTTTGCCACTGGCGGCCCATACTCCGTCACGATCATAGGCCTCATTCCGTTGCCGTTTAATCCAGGCATCCAGCAGCGCATTACCGGGTCCGGTATCAAATCCCGAGATTACCGTCTCAGGTTTGGCCGGGAGGAGGGTGATATTCGCGATGCCGCCGATGTTCAGGATGATTCGGTCATGCGCAGGATCGTGCAGTACGGCCTGATGAAATGCCGGGACCAATGGGGCTCCCTGACCGCCAGCCGCCATATCACGGCGTCGAAAGTCGGCTACCGTGGTAAGACCGGTACGTTCGGCAATGATGTTGGGATCGCCGATTTGCAAAGTGCTGGGGGTGGCGCTATCGGGGTAATGGCGCACGGTTTGGCCGTGGCTGCCAATAGCGCGAACTTGCTGCCTGGAGACGCCGGCTTTGTCGAGAAGTGCGATGACCGCTGTGGCAAAACACTCTCCCAGTAAGACGTCAGCACGGCAGAGGCGAGCCAGCTCGTCGCTGCCTGGCCGGGTGAGGGCATCCAGCTCTTCTACCAGATGGAGGTCGAGTGGCTCAACGTGATGCGCAAGCTGCTGCGGCTGTGGCGACTCGAAAGAGACCAACACGGCATCGATGCCATCCAGGCTTGAACCGGACATCAGGCCGATGTATTTCTCCTGCATAGAGGTGCGCCTGATCCTGGCAGGGTGAACTAGTTATTGTTCAGGGCAACCCGTGTGCGGGTATGCATGTCGAGTTGACTCAGCAAGCCGCGGGTTTTGAGTTCGAAGTCTTGCCGGTATTCACGCTTGATCGGCGCCGCATCAGGCAATTTGACAGTCAATGGATTGCGATGTGTGCCGTTAACCCGGAATTCATAGTGCAAGTGGGGGCCGGTAGCACGACCTGAACTGCCCACATAGCCGATAATTTGTCCCTGTTTGACCCGCTTGCCGACATACATGCTCTTCTTGAAGCTCTGCATGTGGGCATACAAGGTGCTGTAACGGCCACCATGCTGGATGATAACGACACGACCATAACCGCCCTTACGACCCCGGAAACTGATTTTGCCATCACCGGCGGCCTTGATCGGGGTACCGCGTTTGGCCGCGTAATCCACGCCTTTATGCATTTTCAACTGATTCAGGGTGGGATGACGTCGTTTGCCATAGCGAGAACTGATGCGCCGGAAATCCACGGGGGTTCGAAGAAACGCTTTACGCATGGAGTGGCCGTCGGGGCTGTAATAATCACTGCGGCCCTGTGCATTGGTATAACGTACGGCCCGATACGTGCGGCCCTGACTGGTGAATTCGGCCGCGACGATGGGTCCATCCTTGACTTTCTGTCCTTCCAGATACTGTTCTTCAAATAACAGGGAGAAATAATCGCCACTGCGAATGTCCATTGCGAAGTCGATATCCCATCCGAAAATACCAACCAGCTCCATGATCAGGGCATCGGTCATCCCGGCCTGTTTACCGGCTTCAAACAATGATGAGTTGATGGTGCCTTCGGAGTAGCCAATACGTTTATCCAGGGCGTGCTGGACGGCACGGGCTTCAAACCCACCTTCCGGGAGACGAGAGACGAGGAGAGACTCTAACTGGTTAATTTCGTATTCAAGTGCTTGCAGCTGCCCGCTCTCATCCACCTGAAACCGAAAGATCTGGCCAGGGTGAAGCGATTTTAATGTCGAGGTTATTTTGCCCAGGGACATAATTTGATGCAGGTCCATCCGATTCAGTTGATGTTGTTTGAAGATTGAGGCCAGGGCATCACCGCTTTTCACCTTGACGGTAAGCCAGGTTAATTCTGAATCGATGGCGGGTGTTGTTGAAGTCTCGTTATTCTCTAAAGCCGGGAAACTGAGCGGGATGGTAACCCTTTGTATTTCCTGTAAATTATCTGGTTTTAAAGCCGTACGAACAGCACTTTTAGAAGCGGCGGCTTCCCCGGACACCAGCGTCAGGACAGTGCCGGCAACGAGAATAACGGCGACCAACAGCAGCACATGCAAGCGGGTCCAGCGTGGCTTTTTCGCCTCGCGTGGTGGTGTTATCAGAGACTTATAGTCTCGCGTTAAGAAAGAATTGTAATTCACGGATATTATTAGAGTTTTGTGTGTTCTGAAAAGATAGCCTGATTATCGCTCAAGGTCAAACCCTATCATGATTTTTGCTGCGTTGCCCAATCCACGTCAATTTGGACATTTATGATACTCTAGCGCCTTTTTAACAGGGGAGAAGTAATGAGTTCTGTGTCCAAGGCCTTGGATCTAATAAAAAGGGGAACCGAGGAGATCCTGATTGAGAGCGAGTTGCTGGATAAGCTTAAAACCGGGCGCTCATTACGGATCAAGGCCGGATTTGATCCGACAGCCCCGGATCTGCATGTCGGTCACACAGTACTTATAAACAAGTTGCGTCAGTTTCAGGATCTGGGTCATGAAGTTCTGTTCCTGATTGGTGACTTCACCGGTATGATCGGTGATCCCACCGGTAAAAGTGCGACTCGCCCACCCTTGACGCGAGACGACGTGATTGAAAATGCTCGCACCTATGAGCAGCAGATTTTCAAGATCCTTGATCCGGAAAAAACCCTGGTTATGTTCAATTCAAGCTGGATGAATGAAATGAACTCCGCCGAGTTGATTGCATTGGCCGCCAAGCATACGGTGGCACGCATGCTGGAGCGGGATGACTTCAGCAAACGCTATCAGTCCGGCCAATCCATATCCATCCATGAATTTCTCTATCCCCTGATCCAGGGCTATGATTCCGTCGCGATGAAGGCGGATGTCGAACTCGGTGGTACCGATCAGAAGTTCAATTTGTTAGTAGGCAGAGAGCTGCAGAAACATTATGGGCAGCCCCAACAGACGGTGATAACCATGCCGATTCTGGAAGGCCTGGATGGGGTGCAGAAGATGTCGAAGTCATTGAATAACTATATAGGTATCAGTGAAGCCCCGGATGAAATGTTCGGCAAGCTTATGTCCGTTTCGGATGACCTGATGTGGCGTTATTTCGAACTATTGAGTTTTCGGCCTATGGCGGAAATTGAAGGCTTCAAGCAGGAAATAGCTGATGGTAAAAATCCCCGGGATATCAAATTTCTGCTTGGTGAAGAGATTGTGGCACGTTTCCACGACCAGGCCGTCGCCAACCAGGCGCGCGAGAATTTCATCGCCCGTTTCCAGCGAGGTGATATGCCGGAAGATATGCCGGAAACCACTTTATATGCGCCCGATGGCGTGCTACCCATTGCCAATGTGCTGAGAGATGCTGGTCTGACCAGCAGTACTTCCGAAGCCCTGCGGATGATCCGCCAGGGAGCGGTGAAAATTGATGGCGAGAAAGTTGCAGATCCCAAACGGGAAATCACCCGTGGCGATACCCATGTCTATCAGGTCGGCAAGCGTCGCTTTGCCCGGATTACAATCACTTGATATTGATATCAATACGAACTCTAAGGTTATATATCACAAAAAGTGACAGTTGAATCCTTTTCATCTCAGGCTAATGGGGCTACAAAGGATCATAGGTTTATAAGAAATGTAATCTAGATGCTACAGGCTGCTGACTTCAGACGCCGGTTTTTAACCCTGATCCTTTTGGCCTGGACCGTTCCACCGGTTTTCGGTCTCCTGTTTATCGCATATATCCGTATTCTCACCCCTGAGCAATTGGGCATCATTCTAATAAGGCCGCCGGAACCGATTTATGTTCTGGGTTGGCTGGTGTTTGCACTCTGGTATTTCCCCAGATATATCCGCCCGGTGTGTGAGTGGCTGCGTGATCCGGAATCGCAGCTTGTCTCAGTAGTGCTGGATCGGATGCGCTTGTTTCCTCTGCATTACTGGACGATATTCCTGATTTATCTGTTGCTGGCACCCGCCTCGGTTATCCTGAGTGCTGAGTTCTATACGGATTATGTCGCACAACCGGTCGATTGGTTCAGGATTCATCTGGTCGCACTGATCGTCTCCATCCTTGTTGGCTTGCCGATATTCTTCCTGTTTCTGGATTTGTTTGGACGTTCTCTACGTGACATCTATTTTGAACGCGCCCACGTTACTATAAAGACCAAGGTGTTTCTCATCGGGGCCCTGGTACCACTGTTGATTGATACCATGTTAGTCCAGTACTACTGGACGCGTACCGGCTTCTTTACATACGAGACATTTGTGGTCTGGCTGTTCCTGGAACTGCTGGCAGTTGCGGGAAGTTTGATTTTTGTCCGCAGTTTTGCCCAATCCCTGTCCCCCCTGCAAAGTATGATTAAAAGTCATGGAACCAACACATCAGTAAAGGCAGCGAATTTGTCACCCATGTCAACGGATGAATTAGGGGTGCTGGCAACCGGTTATCATAACCTGCTGACTGAATTACGGATTCATAATGAAATTCTCTCACTTAATAATCGCCTGTTACGCTCAGCGGATGAGTCCAGTGATGTCTCGACCTTAATTAACTCTATTATCACCCTGTGTAAGGACACCATAGGCGGTGACATGGTGTTTTTGTTGCTTAAGGACGAAAGCAAGGAAGAACTCATAGGGGTCGCCCAAACGGATGCCGATTACGATCCCAACGGGCACTTCCGCCTGGCACTGGACGAAGTCTCTATTGCCAGCTGGGTATATAAGGAAAGTAAAACCATTGCGATTGACGATATGACTTCGGATCCTCGTGCGTGTCAGCCCATGAGGGAAAAATTCAAAGCGCGTTCGTCCTTGGCGACACCACTCAAGCATGGTGATACTACCAGTGGAATCCTGATGACTATCAGTCGCGAGCAGCAACACCACTATACCGATCTCGACTGCATGTTAATTGAGGGTATGGCAAGAGAAGCGACATTAGTCATCAATACAGCACGCCTGAATGAGCAACGGCGTATAGCCCAGCTGGCGGAAGAGGAACATGAAGCACAGGTGCGGTTATTACTGGATTCAACTGCCGAGGCGATTTATGGGATGAATCTTGATGGCACTTGTACCCTGGTCAATGCCGCATGTTTGAGGATGCTGGGTTATGAGAGTGAAGACGATCTGCTTGGTCGTAACATGCATGAAATAATGCATCATACTTATCCTGACGGGCGACCTTATCCAAAAGAAGAATGTCATGTTCGTCTTGCCACCCTGGCGGGGGAATCCAGTCATGTGGATACGGAAGTGCACTGGCGCTCCGATGGGACGAGTTACCCGGTAGAGTACTGGTCTCACCCCATACGACGTAATGATGAAATTATTGGCACGGTGGTGACCTTTGTGGATATTACTGAACGGGTCAAGACCGAGAATGAATTAAAGCGATACCGGGACGAACTGGAACAACGTGTCGCGGAACGTACAGCCCGCTTAACAGCGGTTAATCGTGAGCTGGAATCATTTAGTTACTCGGTATCCCATGATTTGCGTTCACCATTAAGAGCAATTGATGGCTTTAGTCAGGCATTGCTGGATGAATACCATGATGTGCTGGACATTGATGGCCAGCATTATCTCGAGCGAGTTCGCAATGCCGCCCAACGGATGGGAAGTCTGATCGATGATATGCTGAATTTATCGCGCGTTACTCGTAGTGAGATCAAGCATGAGATAGTTGATCTTACAGCCCTGGGTTGGCAGGTAATTGATGAATTGCAAAAACGCGAACCCCAGCGAAAGGTTGAAATTAACATCATGCCTAAAATCAGCGTGAAAGGTGATCAGTCACTGCTGCACATTGTGCTTGAGAATCTGCTGGGTAACGCCTGGAAATATACTGGTGAGAAGAAATCCGCCAGTATTGAATTTGGCACAGAGACACTTGAAAACGAGACGGTATTTTATATACAGGACAATGGCATCGGATTTGATATGGACTATGCCAATAAACTGTTCATTCCGTTTCAACGCTTACATTCGGCTGAAAAGTTCCCGGGAACCGGAATTGGCCTGGCGACGGTTGCGAGGATCATTGAGCGCCATAGTGGTCGTATCTGGGCGGATGCATCGCCAAACCAAGGAGCACGATTTCGTTTTACCTTGCCTTGATGTAATGGTATTAATTTATGCCAAAGGTAATAGCCGTTGTATAATATAAGCATTCCATGAAATACCAAATTTTATTTTTAATCGACTGTTTAGAGTAAAAGCTGGAATTTTATTGAGGTAAATTTTTGTTACAACATAACTGCCTACGACAGAAACTGCTATCTTTACTGCATAAATAGGGAAATGACTAATTGTAACAACGGGAACAATGAGGGGTTGTTATGAGACGTAAACTCATCCTGTTGGTTGAGGATAATCCTGACGATGAAGCGCTCGCTATTCGAGCCTTAAAAAAATCCAATCTGGCGAATGAGATTGCCGTAGCGCGAGATGGGGTTGAGGCCCTTGATTTCCTTTTTTGTGAGGGAACTCATGCGGACCGCGACCCTCACGATGCGCCTGTTGTGGTCTTGTTAGATCTCAAACTTCCCAAAATTGATGGCCTGGAAGTCCTGAAGCGCGTCAAGTCCGATGATCGTACTCGCCGCCTGCCAGTTGTCATCATGACATCTTCTTCGGAAGAACAAGACATTGTTAGTAGCTATGATTTAGGCGCCAATAGCTATATCCGCAAACCGGTCGATTTTAACCAGTTTACGGAAGCAGTAGCCCAACTTGGGTTGTACTGGCTGGTCTTGAATGAGGTCCCCGATGCCTGAATCAACCAACAAGCAGGTCAGTTTGCGTCTGTTAATGATCGAGGACAATCCTGACGATGAAGCACTGGTGCTGCGTGCTATTCGCAAAGGGGGATTTAATGTTGAACATGTCCGGGTTGAGAATAGTGGTGACCTGTTGAAAGTATTAAGAAATAAAGACTGGGATATTGTGCTATCTGATTATCAGATGCCGGAGTTTAATGGTTTGGCAGCGCTGAAAATCGTTAAAGATCGTAATAAAGACCTGCCTTTCATTATTGTCTCCGGCACTATCGGTGAAGAAGTTGCAGTCGAGGCCATGCGCAGTGGTGCACAGGATTACCTGATGAAGGACAACCTTACCCGCCTGGTTCCAGCCATTCGACGGGAGTTAGTTGATGCCGATGAACGTCGCGCCTTGCGAGAAGCACAACAAACCTTACGCCATCAGGCCTATCACGACATCCTGACCGGCCTACCGAATCGTTGGTTGTTGCGGGATCGCATGGAGCAGGCCTTGAAATATGTACGTCAGAAACAAACAGGCCTGGCGATCATGTTTCTCGATCTGGATCGCTTCAAGAATCTTAATGACACGCTTGGCCATATGAGTGGTGACTATTTATTGCGGGCCGTAGCGGAACGACTCAGCCTGATATTAAATGAACGCGACACCCTCGCCAGGCTTGGTGGCGATGACTTTGTTGTCTTGCTGATGGACATTCTTGGTGCGGAACAGGCAGAGGCTGCGGCCAATCTGCTATTAAAGGCGCTACATGAACCCTTTGTACTGAATGACAAGGAAATGTATCTCGGCGCAAGCATTGGTATCGCCCTTTGTCCGGGCAATGGCGATGAATTCGATGTGCTAATCAAAAATGCCGAATCAGCCATGTACTATGCCAAAGACCAGGGACGGAATAATTACCAGTTCTTTTCTGAAGATATTCGAGTGGCAACCGCTAATCGTTTTACGATTGAAAGCGAATTGCGAGGTGCTATTCGGGCTTCGGAACTGCGTCTTTATTATCAGCCTCAGTTCACCTTACCGGAAGGCCGAATCACCGGGCTCGAGGCCTTGGTTCGTTGGGTACACCCGCAACATGGCGTGACCGAACCGGATATATTTATTCCTGTGGCAGAGGAATCCGGTCTTATTCTCCCCCTGGGAGAATGGGTTCTACGTAAGGCCGCCGAGGATAGTGTCAATATGCGAAATGCGGGTTGTAATTTAAAGCGCCTGGCGATCAATTTATCGGCGCGGCAGTTATATCATCAGGACACGCTCGATTTGTTGCAGGATATGGTTAGCAGTGGTGACTTGGGGACAGATTTACTTGAAATCGAGATTACGGAAAGCGGCATCATGCAAAATCCCGAACAAGCCGTGGCAAATCTCAACGCTATTCGTGATATGGGAATCGGTATCGCGATTGATGACTTCGGTACGGGCTACTCATCCCTGGCTTACCTGAAACGGTTTCCGATTGATATTCTGAAAATTGACAGGTCCTTCATTCGCGACATCATTCTGGATAAGGATGACACCGCGATAGTCAAAACAATTCTGGCCATGGCGCAAGCACTCAACTTGCGGGTAATCGCAGAAGGTGTAGAAACCCAGGAACAGTATGACCTTCTAGCAGAGTTGGGCTGTGCTGAAGGTCAGGGCTATCTCTTTGCCCGTCCTATGCCCTGTGAGGACCTGATCAGTTTTTTTCGTAACCGGGAATGCGCTTAAACCGCCTGAGCTATTTTAAAAAATCGGGCATTTCCCTTATTTGCCGGTATCCCGGCTAAGTCTGACTAAATAAATTAAGCTTACTGAAGCAGTTACGAGCCGCTGGTTTTGTGCCGGCCGGTCCGTGCGCCCGGAATTTAGGGTTTCGGGGCGTATTAGAACTTTCTGAAATAAATCTTCCCCGGGG
>CBDUOW010000017.1:0-15798 GCA_965368945.1 uncultured Gammaproteobacteria bacterium | reverse complement strand
GTTAAGAGCGCTGGCCAAGGCAGTTCAGCAACGCCGCAAAAAGAAAAATAATTAGATATTGCTTGCAACAAATTTACAAGTTGCGTGTTTAGATAATAGCGATTCATTGTTTCGCGACAAAGCTAGCTGAAGATCAGATTTATCTGCTGCCAAGTTGAAACTGAGTCAGGTCGTCTAGCCTCATCACGGATATCATATTAGCAAGCTGTTATTTGCAGATAATTACAACTTGGCTGCTCCATGGCTGGTGCTGTTGGGCTCAATTATTAAAAACGAATCTAAGAGGATTTCTATTGTGGAAATGGCACTGTGGGAAAAAGTTCTGCTAGGAGTAGGAGTTTTACTCATCGTTTTGTGGTTTCGTCCTGGCATTAAGGCTGTCTGGAAAAGAAGCCAGGAAGCAGAAAACAAGGATTGGGGCAGTTTGTTCTTGCCGATTGGGATGGTTGTGATATTTGTTTTGTTACTGATTCTTATGGTTAGAAATTGAAACTGGTGGCGGGCTATGGAATTTGAGCAACGAATTACTGAGGTAGAAACCCGCTTGGCATTTCAGGAGACGACCTTGCATGAGTTAAATGCAGCATTAACTGACCAACAACAACAACTTGGCCATTTGCAGGAATTACTAAAGAAGTTATTTGAGCAATTAGCGGAAATCAGCAGTAGTAATCAACCAGATGCTGCGCATGAACCTCCACCGCCACATTATTAATATTAAAAGCAGTATCAGACTGGAATATTATTAATAATAAAGTAATGGCAGATAGGTAATTATCAGCACCGCCACTAAAAGCACTAGCAGAAAGGGTATGCTTGCCTGATAAATATCTTCAATTGGGCGGTTAAATCGGTAGCTTGCAATGAACAAGTTAATGCCCACAGGTGGTGTCAGGTAGCCGAGTTGCATATTCGCCAGAAAGATTATGCCAAGATGAATAGGATTGATGCCGTAACCTATGGCAACCGGCAAAATCAAGGGAACCATAATCACCAGGGCTGAGAATATATCCAGGAATGCACCAAGAATCAGTAAAATAATATTCAGCAGTGCAAGAAAGGTATACTTGCTGGTGATTTGGGCCTGGGTCCATTCAAACAGCTTGAGTGGAACCTCTACATCGATGAGGAAATTGGTAAAGGCCAGTGAGACTCCAAGAATCAGCAAGATACCGCCCACGACAGTCATTGATTCACTCATGATACGAGGCAGATCGCGCAAGCGGATCTCTTTGTAAACGAACACTTCAATTACCAAGACATATAAGGCAGTCATGGCTGCCGCTTCAGATACGGCAAACAGGCCACCGTAAATCCCGCCAAGTACAAACAGTGGTAAGGGCAATTCCCATTTCGCCTCATTTAATGCTGCCCAGGCGGTTTTTCCATCGAAGGGAGTTAGCGGAATTACAGCTTTACGGGTAACCCATAGACTCCAGATGCCAAGCAGAAACAGCATTAATAAAGTCGGTAATATCCCGGCGATAAAGGCATCTGTAATAGAAATAGGCTCGCCCAGGTTAAGCTGTTGGGCGACGACCACATATAAAATCAATGGTAGTGAAGGTGGTAATAACAAGCCCAGGCTGCCAGCGGAAGTAACAAGCCCAAGGCTGAAGTGATCACTGTAGCCAACTTGCTTTAACGCAGGATAGAGTAAGGCGCCTAATGCTACAATAGTGACACCAGTGGCGCCGGTAAATGCGGTGAACAGGGCGCAGGCAATCAAGGTAACGGCAACCATTTCTGCCGGCAACCAGCCCAGTAAACTACGAGAAAGATGCACAAGTCTTTTGGAAGTATTGCTCTCACTTAATAAATACCCGGCAAAGGTAAATAACGGCAGTGCCAGCAACAAGGGGGTAGATGTGATGCGGTATATTTCAATAGTGATTACGGAAAGATCAACGCCGTTGTAATAGAAGCCGAGTATTGCCGCTGCGGTGATAATTACAAACAAGGGCGTACCAGCGAAAGCAAGCAACACTAGCACCAGAATTATTAAAGCAATCTCCATTAATCACTCTGCATGCTATGAGGCAGTAGAGCAGATATTAAATATCTAACTGCCATTGTAAAGAAAGCGAGTGGAATAATGGCTTCCGTCACCCATACTGGTACTTTCTCAAAGGCAATCAAGCCATCCTGGTACTCAATCCTGACAAAGATATAGGCATACCAGGCCACGATGAAACATACGGCTGACGTAATAATGTCCGTAAATCGTCTCAAGTGTATTTGGTTAGCCGGAGTCAGATGCCGTGAAATTATATCGATTTTTATATGGCGGTGATTCCGGCTTGCAATCATGGCGCCAATAAGACCAAGCCATAACACCATGATACGTACCAGACTGTCACCCCATGGAATACCGGCATGAAAAAAATTCCGTAAAAATACCTGGGTGACCGCAATTATAATCGTACAGAGTAGAATAATAACGAGCAGGCTTTCCTCGAATCGAAGTAAAAATCGATACAGTCGCAGAAGCATGGCTAGTTTACTGGTTTATTTGCTTTTCCGGTTACGAAAGTCACTCAGGTGTTGTTCAACTTCCCGCATGATTTCATTACTGATTTTACCCGATTTTACTAATTGCAGGCGCGCCTCGTAGGCATTACCGCGCCATTCCTTTAGCTGCTCCGGATCAGGTTTGACCATCTCAATACCCTGGGATTGGATCGCGCCAAATGCACTTTTGTTATCGATGCGATTCTGTTTGTCGAGTTTGTTAAACACCCGGCCCATGACATCACGCGTGATTTGTTGGTCCTGTTTGCTTAACTTGTCAAAGGCTTTTTTATCGATAATTAAAAGCGCACTACTATAGAGCAGGGGCATATCGGTCAGGTAACGGACCTGGGTATGCCATTGCAAGGCGAGAGTGGCAATGGGTGGAGCGGCAACTGTGTCAATAAGGCCAGTCTGCAGGCCTGTTAGCACATCGCCAAGGGGTAGCGGGATGGGTTGAACATCATAAGCCTTAATCCCTTCCAGGATGAGATCATCCGAGGAGGGAACCCACGCTTTACTAAGACGAATATCAGGTACACTTTTGATTGGGTTTAATGACATGATATAGGCAAAGCCACCCTCGGCAATCCCAAAACTGACAAATCCATTCTGTTCAAGTCCTTGCAGAATATGGGAATCCATTTTGCTCCGGACGTAACTGACTTCATCCAGGTTGCGGAATAGCATGGGTAAACTGTACACCTGGCTGTCTGAATAATAGCTACTGACCGCGCCAATTGTGACCGCGCCACCCTGTAACTGGCGAATGCGGATCTTGCGCATTACCGCCATGTCATCACCCATGACCCCACCGGGATAGAATTTGATTTGCACCCGCTTATTGGTTTTCTCAGCCACCTCATCGGCACCGGAACGCATTATATCCATCCAGGTCGACCCCTCTGGAGAGAGGGTGGCTATCTTGAATATAGTCTCGCTGGCAATAGCAGGTTGCAGACAGATGAAGCACAAAAAGGCGATGATATAGCGTGACATTATTGTTTTTCCTGTAGTACGCGGTTCGATTCAGTCAGTATTAGAAATAGTCATTTGCCTCGGCCAATAATTGTTTGGCCTGTTGTTGCGCTAGCATATTCATCAAGGTTAAATCGGGGGTGACCGGATCCGCCGAGATTACTTCCCGAAGTAAACGCTCGAATAATTCACGATTGAACACCAAGCGGGCATATTGGCGTGCATAGAGTACCTTGACGGTGAGATTTTTACCGTTCGACAATAGGATAGCCTTTTCAAAGTGCTGACGCCCCAATTCCGGCTTACCCCCCATTGCCGGAGGCAGCAGGGTATAGCTAATGCCCAGATAGAGATGCGCCGCCCCCTGTTGATAGGTTTCATCCAGTTCGATGATGCGCTGCATTATGGCGGTAACGCGTGGTAATTCGGCTATCGCATTCCAGTCTTTACTATGAGCCTGAATCCAGCCCGCCCAGGTTGAGCCCAGGGTATAGAAAACGGGAATATCCTGTTTTCCCAATTCGGCCAGGCTGTCGTTAAATACGTTATAGCGTTGCTTACGCCAATCACACGCCAGGGGGCGTTGGAGGCAGGCGGCTCGCATCGCATAATCGAGTGCACGATTTGTGAGGCGTTTGCTTCGGTCGGGCTCGCTAACGAACACGCTGGAATAGGCGCTATACAACTGGGCGGCGGTACTTAGCAGGTCAATATCATTGGGATAGTCCTGCAACAGTCCATCTGTCATCAGCAGATAGGCTGGGGCAGCACCTTTGATCGTGTCCAGATCATCATGATTCAACATGGCATGGGAGAGGTTGGATGCCATGTTATTGGTGGCGCTGTAGAGCATAGAGGTGCAGCCCGTACCAAAAACTACTACTATTGTAGTAACTGTGAGCATGTTTCGGACAGATTTAAGCAGTCGTGTGATCATGTTCTTGGGGGCAGTAGCGTAATGTAATAACATTATTAAACATTGCCAGTTGGCGGAGTATACTTAATATTTAATACCTTACGAACATATACGGGTCAGAAGCTGGCAGTGGTATATGCTATATAATTTTGATAACCGATAATAACAAACCAGCGCCTGGATTGACGAAATATCCGGCACTGAGAAGCAAATCGGGATACAGTTATACTACTTAAGTAATTGCTTGAGAGCGGATTCTCTATGCAAATGTTGCACAGAAGGGTTGGGAAGACGTGAAAATTGCGGTCGTTGATGATGATCAGGATGTTTCATCCTTGCTCTGCCTTTGGCTGGAGGAGGAAGGGTACACCTGTGTGGCTTACAATGATGGCCAGGATTTTACCCGCGAAGTCGGTAATGAAGAGTTTGGCGCTGTGCTGCTCGATTGGGTAATGCCGGAGGTCGATGGGGAGCAGGTTTTGGCCTGGCTTCAAAGTAAGAAGGACTGGGAAACCCCCGTGATTTTTGTGACCTCGCGCACCACTGAGGACGATATGGTACGGATTCTCAATGAAGGCGCGGACGATTACATCACCAAGCCCGTCAGTCGGCCGGAACTCCTGGCACGTATCGCGGC
The DNA here is from genome assembly GCA_965368945.1 of uncultured Gammaproteobacteria bacterium. Classification (GTDB taxonomy): domain Bacteria; phylum Pseudomonadota; class Gammaproteobacteria; order UBA6429; family Thiohalophilaceae; genus JAHEIJ01. Next base: position 10,756 of record CBDUOW010000017.1, on the reverse strand, counting down.
TGTTACGCGGCGAACAGGCAAGCGATCGCCACAAGAGGTCATCGAAATTGGACCTTACCAGATTGATCCACAAAGTCGTAGCCTGCGCCTCGAAGGAGAGCCCATCAAGCTGACCGACAAGGAATTCGAACTGGCCCTGTACATCTTTAATCACATTGGTCGTCTGTTGTCACGCAACCAGATTCTTGCCAGTGTCTGGGGTTATGAGTCCGATGTAAACACCCGTACAGTGGATACCCATATCAGTCGTATACGCAAAAAATTGCATCTTGCACCCGAGAATGGTTGGCGCTTGAGCTCCATCTACCATCAGGGCTATCGCCTGGAAAAGCTGAGTGCTGATGATATGGCGGCGCAAGCCAGTTAGACTGGCACTCTCTCGGTTCCTTCATATCCCGTCCCATTCGTTACCCATCTGTTGAATTTCAGTCAGATTCCAGCCAAATCAATGTAATATTTCCCTGCTGCGTCAATATCTGCCCTGATAGCGGCCAGAGCCCATAATATTGATTGAGCCTGCATTTAGTTCAATACAATCAATTAGTTATAACGATAAATGTTTAATGAACAATAACCAGGCGGTTTAGGTATAATGCGCGCCTTTTGACCAGCAGGATTCTCTCGTGATCGACAAGCTCCGTAATATCGCCATTATTGCCCATGTGGACCATGGCAAGACCACTCTGGTCGACCAAATGCTTAAGCAGTCAGATACGCTGGACGAGCGTACCCAGTTGGAGGATCGTGCCATGGACTCCAATGAGCTGGAAAAGGAGCGTGGCATCACTATTCTGGCGAAGAACACGGCGATCAAGTGGGGCGAATATCGGATTAACATCGTTGACACCCCCGGCCATGCTGACTTCGGTGGCGAGGTTGAGCGGGTCCTGTCCATGGTGGATTCCGTATTGCTGCTGGTTGATGCGGTTGAAGGTCCTATGCCGCAGACGCGGTTTGTGACGCAAAAAGCGCTGTCGCGAGGCCTGCATCCCATCGTGATAATCAACAAAATAGACCGTCCCGGCGCCCGACCGGACTGGGTGCTGGATCAAACCTTTGACCTGTTTGACCGCCTCGGTGCCACTGACGAACAACTGGATTTCCCCGTGGTATATGCCTCCGGCCTGAACGGATACGCGGGCCTGGATGAGAATGCGCGCGAGGGCGATTTGCTACCCCTGTTCCAAACGATCGTGGATAAAGTCCATCCGCCGCAGGTGGAGCCGGAAGACGCTTTTCAAATGCAGGTATCCCAACTGGACTACAACAGTTATGTCGGTGTCATCGGCATCGGGCGTATCGCACGAGGCCGGATCAAGACCAACACACCGGTATGTATCGTTGATCCCGATGGCAAACGCCGTAATGGCCGTATTTTGCAAATTTATGGTTTCCTCGGCCTGGACCGCATCGAAGTCCCGGAAGCAAACGCCGGGGATATCATTGCCTTTACTGGTATGGATGAACTCTATATCTCGGATACCCTGTGTGATCCCAACGCGGTTGAAGCATTGGCGCCGTTGTCGGTGGATGAACCCACGGTCAGCATGACATTCCAGGTCAATAAGTCGCCGTTTGCCGGCAAAGACGGCAAGTTTGTGACCTCCCGTCAGATCAAGGAGCGGTTGGAACGGGAGCTGCTGCACAATGTGGCCCTGCGGGTAGAAGAAACTGATGACCCCGACAAATTCCGTGTTTCCGGCCGAGGTGAGCTACACCTCTCCATCCTGATAGAAAACATGCGCCGGGAAGGTTATGAGTTAGGAGTTTCCCGGCCAGAGGTAATCATCCGCGAGGTTGACGGGCAGATTCAAGAACCCTATGAGCAGGTCACCGTGGATGTGGAGGATCAGCATCAGGGCACGGTAATGGAAAAGCTTGGCGAGCGCGGCGGGGACCTGAAAGACATGGTGCCCGATGGCAAGGGTCGGGTAAGACTGGATTACATCCTCCCGTCTCGTGGCCTGATCGGGTTTCGAACCGAATTTCTTACCGCCACCCAGGGAACGGGTCTGATCTACAGTGTGTTTGATCACTATGGGCCATTAAAAAAAGGTGAATATGGCAGCCGTATCAATGGTGTTCTAATCGCCAATGGGCCAGGCAAGGCGCTGGCTTATGCGCTCTTTACCCTGCAAGAACGTGGTCGGTTATTCATTGGCCACGGCGAAGAGGTTTATGAAGGGATGCTCATTGGGATCCATGCACGTAACAATGACCTGGTAGTCAACCCGCTCAAGGCCAAGCAGCTTACTAATGTTCGTGCAGCCGGCACTGATGAGAATCTTATACTAAGCCCACCGATACGGATGACTCTGGAACAGGCACTGGAGTTCATCGACGAAGATGAACTGGTAGAAGTAACCCCCAACCATATTCGTTTGCGTAAAAAATTATTGCTTGAGCACGCGCGTAAAAAAGCCGCCAGGGCAACTGCTTAACTCATAGTAATCCGGGTTTTACGGGTTTAAACCCGGCAAGCTCTGTTCCGGCGGAACCCTCTCCATAGCCAATTCCAGGGGCGCAATGCCCTTCGGTATAGTAAACCCTCCATCGGGTCGTGCGGGCCCGGAGAAGAGTTGCTGCCTGCTGCATGTTCAAGCCCGGCTTATCCAGTGATAATGATTGAGGACCAACATGGTCTGTGTTTAGATAATAAAAACACGTATCAGAGGTGTTGGGTGGGAATAATAATTACTTTTTGGAGGTGGCCATGATCGGTAAAAAGAATGTGGTATTCGGGTTTTTATACCTGGTGCTGACTGCGTCCCTCGGCATAGTGATGGTGAATATGTACGAGGATTTTGGTACCGCAATGCAGGAAAAACAGGCCAGTGTCGGACGCCTGCAGCAGCTCAAGCAAAATAGCTTTGAGGAAGAGTTGGAGCCGTTAAATGCCAGGCAAATAGCGACCGCCAATACGGATGGCATTTTGTCACTCAACAAACTTCGCAATACCGAAATGGCCATCGACAGCATCAAGGGGGGTGCTCATGCCCACGGGAATCTGGAAGCACTGCTTAATATTGTGGCAGGATTGGCATTGTGTTTCATTGCTGCTGCCACATGGCTGAAGCAACTGATTAGTTGGTTATTTATCCTGGGTACATTACTGCATTCAGGCATGCTGTATCTGGGAAGAGTGTTTGACATGGCCTGGGCCGACAGCCTGTTAGGGTTTGGTATTGGGCCAGGGATGATCCTCGCCGCTTTATTATTAACCGGCATCGCTGCGGCCATGGGTTTTCGTGGTGAAATCATTAAGGACAGCTAGTGGAAACCTTATACCCGGCAATCCAGCCGTACGTTATACATAGTCTGGCGGTTGAAGCGCCGCACATACTGCATGTTGAAGAATCCGGGAACCCGGAAGGGGTACCGGTTTTGTTCGTACATGGCGGCCCCGGCGCCGGTTGTGAACCCTATCATCGATGCTTTTTTGATCCTGACAAATATCGCATTATTTTATTTGATCAGCGTGGTGCCGGGCGTAGTTCGCCCCATGCGGAGCTGAGCGGGAATACGACCCAGGCGCTGGTTGCCGACATGGAAGCTATTCGCCAGCATCTTGGGGTGGAGCAGTGGGTGTTATTTGGTGGCTCATGGGGCTCAAGCCTTTCATTGGTGTATGCCGAAACCCACCCGGAGCGGGTATTGGGGTTGATCCTTAGAGGAATTTTCCTCTGTCGTCAAAAAGAAATTGACTGGTTTTATCAATCAGGTGCCAGCAGGATTTTTCCTGACTATTGGGAGGATTTTATCAAGCCGGTTCCCGAGGACGAACGGGACGACATGGTGAAAGCATATTATCGCCGCCTCACCGGGGATGATGAAGTGGCACGTATGGCGGCGGCCAAAGCCTGGTCAATCTGGGAAGGCCGCACAGCGACACTGCAACCGCGCAAAAGTGTTGTTGACCATTTTAGTGACTCGTTTACCGCCTTTAGCCTGGCACGGATTGAAGCGCATTATTTTATTAATAATGCATTCTTGCAGGAAAACCAGATTTTGCGTGACGCTGAAAATCTCAGGGACATTCCGGGTACGATTGTTCAAGGACGGTATGATTTAATTTGCCCGCTGGAGAGTGCCTGGGAATTACATCAGGCCTGGCATGGATCCGATTTGTATATCATTGGTGATGCCGGACATTCCGCGACCGAGGTTGGTACTGTGAATGCCCTGGTGAAAGCCGCCCGAAAAATGTTGAAGCGAATTGAATGATTGCATTGCTACAACGTGTTACGAATGCGAAGGTCGTAGTAGAAGGCAAGACAATCGGTGCAATAGATAATGGCATGCTGGCACTGATTGGAGTAGAAAAGACTGACACGCAGGAACAGGCGAATCGTTTGTTAGAGCGGATTCTCGGTTATCGAATATTTTCTGATGCTCAAGACAAGATGAATTTAAGCCTCGAGGATATTAACGGCGGGTTATTGTTAGTGCCGCAATTTACCCTGGTGGCAAATACAGAAAAAGGTATGCGTCCCGGTTTCTCCTCAGCTGCGCCACCGGCAGAAGGTGAACGCCTGTTTGGTTATCTTCTGCAACAGGCCTCGCGTCAGCATCAAAAGGTGGAAGCCGGTCAGTTTGGCGCAGATATGCAGGTCTCCTTGACGAATGATGGCCCTGTCACATTCTGGTTGCAGGTAACGGCAAATAAATGAGCTGTGAATTGTTGTCTTTAAGCAGAAGTTACAACCATAGTTGATATAGAGCGGAGCAAACTGGTGAACAAGGTGGCAATGACCAGAATTGTAGTGTTGGGCATGATGCTGTATTTAATATCAGCCTGTGATCAAGTGAACAACCAGCCGAAAGAAGACATTTATCCCTGGCAAATAATATTACAGTCTGATGGCAAAACACGAGTATTTGGTATTACCTTAAGTGAAAGTACTTTGAATGATGCTGTTGCATTATTGGGTCGTAATTACAAGCTTGGTTTGTTTGAAACGCCTGACCAGCCATTATCCCTGGAGGCATACTTTAATGAAGTTACCCTGGGTGGCATTAGTGGCAAGTTTGTGCTGACATTGGAGGCAACACAGGAAGAAATGGCAGCATTACTTCAGCAGGCTATTAAGCGCAAAGTGCTTGAATCGGGTGCAAGGCGGTATACTTTTACAGCGGAAACAAGCAATTTATTAGCACAAAAACGTATTACAAGCATTAGCTATGTCCCCTATATCAATCTTGATGAGAAAATAGTTATGCTTCGCTTTGGCGAACCAGTAGAACGAATTGTCGTCGATCAAAAAAGACAACACTTACTTTATCCGGAGTCAGGACTGGACCTGTTGCTTGATGAAGATGGGAAGGAATTACTGCAGTATGTGGTGCCAGCCAAGTTTGGGCAGTTACGACAGCCATTAATGAAAAAATATAACCGCTAAGCAGGTGTTAAATCAAAAACGATTCGGCGTTTGTTTGCGGTTTTAATGAAAAAATATCAAGTTCCAAACTTGAAAAAATTAACCTGATTACGACCCTGTTGCTTGGAACGATAGAGTGCCTCATCAGCACGCATTAACAGTTGCTGGCTTGCATCGGCGGCAATAAGACTCCCATCATGATTATCCAATGTGGTACAGCCAATCGAAATAGTGACTGACAGATTGGTGTTGTTGCCCAGAGTAATCTTATGCGAGTCTATTTGATGGCGAATCCGTTCCGCAATTTCAATCGCCAGATGTTGATCTGTTTGTACCAGCAAAACAGCAAATTCCTCGCCGCCAAATCTTGCAAGTACATCGCTTTGGCGCATCTGGGTCTTGATCAATCTGGCAACTTCCTGAAGTACCAGATCGCCAATATGATGGCCATAAATATCGTTAAACTGCTTGAAGTGATCGATATCCAGAAAGAGACAACTCAGATCCCTGTTCTGTCGCAGGCTGCGACTAATTTCTTCATCCAGACGCTCATCGAAATAGCGTCGGTTATGTATACCAGTCAGTGGATCAAGCAAACCCAAAAGTTTCAAGCGCTCGTGATTGAATGCGTTTTCAAAACAAACTGCAACGATGGCTGCCAGACGCTCCAGGAAATCAGTGGCAGAACCCTGGATAAAGCGTTCCTGTTGTACGCTACCGATGTTCAGACAACCGATTAACTGGCGATTACGAACCAAAGGAAAAAGAGCCATGCTGGTAAGGGAGTTTTGATAATCTGGAAACAGCAGTTGCTTGCTTTCCACGTCACACTTACCAAGACGAGCCAGGGGTTCATTTGGGAATAGCTGCATAATCGGGCTGGCATCGTCACAAAACAGGAGTTCTGGATGTTTGTCATGCAAACCAAGATTTTCCAGAATTCTGCGAATTTCAAATTCCGGATCGATTAACAATAAAGTCACTGCATCGAGGGAAAAATTTCGACGGTAATCATAGAGCAGGGTGTTTATAAGTTCAGCAAGACCATTGGCGCTAATAAACTGTAGTTCCTGTTCCTGGAAACGTATAAGTTTTTGTTCATTTTGTTGTGCCTGACTGACATAGGCTTTGAGCTGGCGGCGCAATTTGGTGTTTTCACTGGCCTCATTTGTACTCATGCCTAAATGACTTCCTGAATAACTTCCATCAGCCTTGCCTGACTTACCGGTTTGGTAATGAAATGGTCCATTCCGGCTTCGAAACATTGATTGCGTTCAATGGTGGTTGAATTCGCAGTGAGAGCAATAATAGGTATGCGCTTGTGGTCAGGCTCGATTTTTCGCCAACTGCGTGTTACTTCCAGTCCCGTCATTTCAGGCATGCGCATATCCATTAGTACCAGGTCAAGGCTGTTATCGTTTTCTAATGCAACCAATGCGGATTTACCGTTGTTAACATGAGTGACAGTATGCCCCTCCTGTTGTAAAAAGGTTGAGATGACTTTCGCAATGATTTCGGTATCCTCCGCCAACAAAATATGTAGCTTGTTATCCGGTTCCGCGGCTGAGGGTTGCTGATCATTCGGCAAACTTTTATTCACACTGTCCTCAGCTACTGGCAGTGGAAGCTCGAACCAGAACAAACTACCTCGCCCAGGATTACTATCGACGCCTATTTCACCATACATGGCATTAACAAGCTTGTAGGAGATCGTAGTTCCAAGCCCGGTACCATGTCGTTGTTCAGCGGGATTAATCTGACACTGATAGAAAGGATCGAATATATGGTCCAATTGCTCTTTCTTGATACCAATGCCGCTATCTTTAACTTCAAATCGTAAAAGATTTAGTTGGTCATGGGTATTCGCAAGACTGATACTTACGGTTACACTCCCTTTGTCAGTATATTTTACAGCATTGCTTATAAGATTAAGCAGAACCTGTCGTAGCCGGTTATGATCGCCCATGACCATTTCGGGCACATCAGGGTCGACTTCGTATGTAAGACTGAGTTCTTTCTTGTCAGATTGTGGTTTAAATATATTGACCACACCTTTAACAAGTCGCCGTAGATTGAATGCGGAATGGTCTAGTTGATATTTGCCGGCTTCGATTTTGGAAAGGTCAAGGATGTCGTTGATAAGCGAATGTAATGTAACTGATGATTCCTTCAACCCTTCAACATAATCCTGCTGCATATCATTCAGCGGGGTTTTTTCCAGTAATTCGGTCATGCCCAGAATACCGGTCATCGGTGTGCGAATTTCGTGACTCATCGTAGCCAGAAATTCACTTTTGGCATGGTTGGCGCTATCAGCTTCTTCACGTGCTCGCTTGATGCGTCTGATCATGACGTCCAGGTAGAATGGCAAGGCTATCAGGAAAACCAGATAAGCTATGACATCGTAAATATGCGAATACCAGGTATCGGATATAATCAGGACTACACTGAAAGCGATGACACTGGCCGCCGTGGCGGCAAATAGTTCAGAAGGACCATAGCGTACACCGTAGCCGATATAGGTCCACGGAAAAAACAGAAAGAATACGCTAAAGGGTCCTGCATCCGTTAACATCATGGCGATGGCAATTGACGAGATGTCAAGGGGGATCGTGATGTAGGGACGAATGCGTGAGTGAGGAATGATCAGGACACTAACAAGAACGGTGAGTGTGTAGGCACCGAATATCCCACCAAAGGCAAAATAGGCGGTAAATTTCGTCGGGTAATAATTGTTATACATCCCCACACCGATGAGCAGGGTTGTGAAGAACCAGATCAGCAACCTGGAGATAGCCTGACTGAATTCCATATTGGACTTCAGAGGTGCCGGATCTAATCGTGCAAACAGGGTATTTATCGCTGTCATATGATTGTTATCGCTCAGTTATATCATCCTGATATACTTTTCAGACTCAATCTTACGGTGCGTCAGGATGTCTGCCAAGAAAACTATCAAGTCTTTGAAAATTAAGCAACAAATCACAGCGGAAACCAAGTGTAGTTTCTGTCCGGGAACCAAATGCTGTGTGTATGTTACCCAGCAAATCGATAAGCCACGTACGATGGAAGATTTTGATTTGCTCATGTGGCAACTGGCGCATAAAAACATACAGATCTACAAGGATGAGGATGGCTGGTTCCTCCTGGCGCAAACCCCCTGCCAATTTCTGGGAAAAGATGGGCGATGCGGAATCTACGAAACCCGACCGCAAATATGCCGTGACTACAGTAATGACTATTGTGAATTTGATGCGCCGCCGGAGAAGTGGTTCAAGCATTATTTCCGCAGTTATGAGGAACTGGACAAGTACTGCCGCAAACGCTTCAAGAAATGGGATAAACGTTTTAATAAATAGGTTGGCGGGAACCGGGCGAATGATGCGTTACAGTTCAGGCATGATGTTACTGAAATCATAAATCGCCTGGAATTCATCCACCTGCCGCGGCGGGCTTTGACTATCCGGCTTGCTTACTGCCAGCAATCCCGAAATTCCATAGGCATGTGCCGAGCGTAGTACAGGCAGGCTGTCATCAACCAACAGGGTACGTTGTTTATCAAAAGGGAGTTTGGCCTGCAGCTTTCCCCAGAAACTCGTATCTTCCTTCGGCACACCAAACTCATGAGAACAGATAATATCGTCCAGGTGATGGTGCAGGGCGGTACGCTCCAGCTTGAGCATCAGGCTTTTGTGATGTGCGTTGGTAACCAAAGCGCGGTGTTTCCCCAAAACCTTAAGACGATCCAGGAACTCAACCACATGGGGGTGCACGGCGATTAGATGATCGACTTCCTGTTTCAGCATCACAATATCCAGTCCCAGTTGTTCGGACCAATAATCCACACAGTACCAGTCAATACTTCCTTCGGCGTTACGGAACTTGGGAAATAGCTCCTGCTTTGCTGACGCTATATCCAGATGGTATTTCTCGGCATAGCGTAACGGCACATGTTCGCGCCAGAAGTGATTGTCGAAATTCAAATCCAGTAAGGTGCCGTCCATATCCAGCAGGACAGTATCAATATGATTCCAGTCGATCATGTGCAGATTTATATTTAGTAATGCGGATACAGCTGCGTACCGTACCGAAAACAGTCAATATGGTCTAGGCTTTCTATGTCAGTTAGTCGCATAGGCGCATTCCGTGCGTGAAATTGTCTTATTTTTCGGTGGTTTGTTCTGGTTACTTTCCGGAGTAGCAGCGGGTGATGAGCCGAGTATGGCGGAGCTGGAACGCTGGCTGGAAAGTGACGAACTCATGCCGCCTTCGGTCAGTATCGACCAGGTGAACGAAGGTAAGCTGGTTTTCCTCTCCCGGCGGCCGGCCAGGCAGGTCCATCATCATCAAAATCATCTGGTTATTGACGCGGACAGCCTGCTTAATGGCTGGGTTCGGCTCAAGCAGTGCCATGAGCATCTGGATCGGGTTCCCCGTGCCCAGATTACCTATAACCGGGAACGGATTCGGGATCTGCAGATCACCGCCAGTGGCAACATCGAGCAAAGCTGGGTCGAAGATAATACCGTGCAACTACGCAACGTTCAGGAAAATGCCCGGCTTTGTGTTCAGGCATGGACGCGCGCACTCAAATCCAATGGTGACGGTAGTTACAGCCTGCGTAATGGGCCGTTTATGAGGCGTTTTCTGGATGGCTATTATCCCATGCGGGTCAGTATGCAGATTGACTATGCATCCAGCGGCCTGCAACTGATTACGATGAAACCTGAGCGGCAGCAGGGGTTTGATGTCACGGAGCAGGATGGCAGCTTAGCCTTCGATGCCTGGTTTGAAGGCCGCTTGAAAACGGAGTTTCTGTTCCGTAGCAATGCGTTATGAGCCAGCCAGCCATTGCGCGTGGCACCGACAGGCGGGAACTGGCACAATAGGCATCATTGAGATTGTGCCTTTCACCACCAATTTAGTAGTTCTGCATATGACGCAAGCAACCCAACCGGATGATCTCCAGGCTCTCCAGGGACCCGTAAAAAAAATTGCCTACCAGGCGGGTCGTAATATCATGGAGATCTATGATCGCGGTTTTGAGGTCGAGGAAAAGGCCGATAAAACACCCCTGACCGAGGCTGATATGGCTGCTCATCGGGTCATTGTGGAGGGATTGACTGCACTTACCCCGGATGTGCCTGTTTTATCCGAAGAGTCCAAACCCATGACTTTTGAGGAACGCGCCGCCTGGCCACTATATTGGCTGGTGGATCCGCTGGATGGTACCCGGGAATTTATCAAGCGCAACGGTGAATTTACAGTCAACATTGCCTTGATTGATGGCCATGATGCCATCGTCGGTGTCGTCTATGCTCCAGTTGTTGGAAGCCTGTATTACGCTGCCCGCGGGATAGGGGCCTTCAAGAAAAGCG
>CBDUOW010000016.1:0-15803 GCA_965368945.1 uncultured Gammaproteobacteria bacterium | reverse complement strand
CGGTGGACGATCATCAGACCCGCAACGCGCTGTATTTAACTGAAGCCGGCGCAGCTCGCTTGATCCTGCAGTCTGAATTGATGCCTGATTTACTGGCCAATGTGCTGCGCGAGCTGTTGAGCGGAGGGCGCGAGCGGCTGGTGGAAATGGCCGCCGCAGCTCGCCGTCTGGCGAAACCGGATGCGGCTCGGCAGGTCGCTGAAACCTGCCTGGAGGTGATGCATGGTTAATTCATCCCGCCGGGTAACGGATTTGGCCACGGCTCGTGGCGAACCGGGGATGGGTCGGATTCGCCGCATCCACTTCGTCGGTATCGGTGGTGTGGGTATGGGCGGCATCGCGGAAGTGGTGCTTAACCTGGGTTACCAGGTCAGCGGCTCCGATCTGCAGGAGAATGCCGTCACCCGCCGCCTGGCCGAACAAGGCGCGATCGTGATCCTGGGACATGGGGCGGAAAACATCGAAGACTGTGATGTGGTGGTGATTTCCAGCGCAGTCAAGGCCGATAACCCGGAAGTCGTGGCGGCCCAGAAGCAGCGCATTCCTGTGGTACCGCGGGCAGAAATGCTGGCCGAGCTCATGCGGTTCCGTTACGGCATTGCGGTCGCGGGCACCCATGGCAAGACCACGACCACCAGTCTGATCGCCAGTGTACTTGCAGAGGGGGGCGTGGACCCGACCTTTGTTATCGGTGGTCGACTGAACAGCGCCGGTACCCATGCCCGACTTGGCGAGGGGCGTTATCTGGTGGCGGAAGCCGACGAGAGTGACGCGTCCTTTATGTTGCTGCAGCCCATGATGGCCGTGGTGACCAACATCGATGCGGATCATATGGAAACCTATGAAGGGGATTTCCAGAAGTTGCGTCACACCTTTGTCGAATTTCTGCATCACCTGCCGTTCTATGGACTGGCGGTGCTCTGCATTGATGATCCGGAAGTGCGCAATATCCTGCCGGAGATTACCCGACCGGTGACTACCTATGGTTTGACGAATGAGGCGGATGTGTATGCCGAAGCGTTACGCCAGGAAGGCAGCCGGACTCACTTCCGGGTGGCCCGGCCACAGAAAGAAGAGTGGCTGGAAATTACCCTCAATATGCCGGGCCACCACAATGTATTGAATGCGCTGGCCGCGATCGCGGTGGCGCATGAGGTTGGCATTGAGGATGCCGCCATCAAACGTGCGCTGGAGAATTTCCAGGGTATCGGCCGGCGCTTTCAGATTAACGGTGAGTATCAAACCGCGGCCGGGTGTGTCCTGCATGTGGATGACTATGGCCATCATCCGCGCGAAGTCGAGGCCACCATCAAAGCCATCCGCGCTGGCTGGCCGCAACGCCGTCTGGTGGTGGCATTCCAGCCCCATCGTTACAGCCGAACCCGAGATTTGTTTGAAGATTTCACCCGCGTGCTTTCCGAGGTGGATGTACTGGTATTACTGGAAGTTTATCCCGCCGGCGAAGCACCGATTGCAGGAGCGGACGGTCGCACCCTGGCCCGCGCGATTCGCATCCGCGGTCAGGTGGATCCGGTCTTCGTGGAAAAGATTGAGGAGTTGCCCTCGACTTTGCAGGGCGTGTTACAGGATGACGACGTGTTACTGACCCTGGGGGCGGGCAATATCGGCGCCGCGGCCGCGAAGTTGCAGGCCCAACTGGAGACGGAATGAGCGTGTCAAGCATGACAGTGAAACAAACAAACGAATTACGAGGCACCCTGCGTCAGCAGGAGAGCATGGCGCGGCATACATCCTGGCGCGCCGGTGGCGCGGCCAAAGTGCTTTATCAGCCCGCGGATATTGATGATCTGGTGATGTTCCTGCGAAGTTTGCCGGCGGAGGAATCCCTCTACTGGGTCGGGCTGGGCAGTAACCTGCTGGTACGGGATGGCGGCTTGAACGGGACGGTGATTGCGACCAGCAGTGGTCTTAACCGGCTGGTTTATCTGGATGATGACCAGGTGTGGGTGGAAGCCGGCGTAGCCAGTCCCAAGTTGGCGCGTGAAACCGCGAAGCGTGGTTTGGCAGGCATGGAATTTCTCTGTGGCATTCCCGGTACCGTGGGTGGCGCGCTCGCACTAAATGCCGGTGCACTGGGCAGCGAGACCTGGCAACGGGTGGCCTCGGTACAAACGATTGACCGGCAGGGGCGTCTCCACCAGCGCACGCCGGAGGACTACGTAATCAGTTACCGCCATGTGGAGGGTCCGGCGGAAGAATGGTTTGTGGCGGCAACCCTGCAGCTCGAACAGGGCGACAGCGCGGCCAGCCTTGAGCTGATCAAACGTTATCTGGCGCGACGCAGTGCAACTCAACCGACCCAGTTACCCAACGCCGGCTCGGTGTTTCGTAATCCGCCGCAAGATTACGCGGCACGGCTGATAGAAGCCTGCGGCTTGAAAAACACCTGTGTTGGCGGGGCCTGTGTGTCAGAGAAACACGCCAACTTCATTATCAATACGGGTACGGCGACGGCCGGCGATATTGAGGCGCTGATTGAGCGGGTGGCGGAGACGGTCAAGCGTGAGCATGGCGTCGAGTTGATGCGTGAAGTTCATATTGTGGGAGAGGCCAGCAGTGACTGACCCAGGCACATATCCGGTTGATCCCGCCCGCTTTGGCAAGGTCGCCGTGTTAATGGGCGGCTGGTCCGCAGAGCGGGCCATTTCCCTTAACAGTGGCCAGGCAGTCCTGGATGCCCTGTTGCGTGGCGGTGTGGATGCGCACGGTATTGATGTACAGCGCAAGACGGTCCTGACGGAGTTGGAACAGGGGCAATTCGTTCGTGCCTTCGTGATTCTGCACGGCCCGGGCGGGGAGGATGGTGTCATACAGGGTGCGCTGGAAGTGCTGGATATGCCCTATACCGGCAGCGGCGTCATGGCCTCAGCCCTGGCGATGGATAAGTTGCGCAGCAAGCAACTCCTCGAGGGCGCCGGCATTCCAACACCGCCGTACCTGGTACTGGACGACGACTTCGATCCCGATTATGTGGTGGCGAGCCTGGGGCTTCCCCTGATGGTCAAACCGGCACTGGAAGGTTCAAGCATCGGCATGAGCAAGGTGGATGAGGTTGAAGAGCTACCGGCCGCCTGGCAGCAGGCTGCGCATTTCAAAGGCAAGGTACTGGCCGAGCGCTGGATCGAAGGCCGCGAATACACGGTCGCCATCCTCGGGGATACGCCGCTCCCTGTCATTTGTCTGGAAACGCCGCGGGATTTTTATGACTACGAAGCCAAGTACCAGGCCAACGATACCCGTTATCTCTGTCCCTGTGGCTTACCCGCCGAGGAAGAACATCGTTTGCAGCGTCTGGCACTGGCGGCTTTTCAGGCGCTGGGTGCGGAGGGCTGGGGACGGGTTGACATTATGTGTACGCAAGACGGCACACCGTTTGTCATTGAACTGAACACCGTGCCGGGCATGACCGATCACAGCCTGGTGCCGATGGCCGCCAGGGCGACGGGTATCGACTTCGATCAATTGGTGCTGCGCATTCTGGCCCAGACCCTGGAGCTTAAGCAGGAGGACTCCCATGTTCGCGCGGGTTAGTCATGGCCAGGCAGTGATGCAGGCGGAACATAAATGGCCGCGCTTTAATCAGCAATGGCTGGGACGGGCCATGTTGTTGCTGTTGTGTGGATTGCTGGCGGGATGGCTGTTTCAGCGCCTGGCCGATCCGATGACATTGCCGATCCACAAGATCCGGGTTCAGGGTGCACTCGTGCATGTTAACGAGGACATGCTGCGACAGTCGGTCGTGGACAAGGTACAGGGCGGCTATTTCAACATTAATGTTGCCGCCCTGCGTCAAACCGTGGAGCAATTGCCATGGGTGAAAACGGCAGCAGTTAGACGTGTCTGGCCTGATGCGGTGGTCATTAGCGTGATTGAACAACAGCCTCTGGCAGTTTGGGCAAAAGGTGGTTTGCTCAACAACGACGGGGAACTCTTTAAGCCCAAACAAAGCAGTCGGCCGAAGCATTTGCCGTTGCTGGCAGCACCAACTGGGATGGAGCACAACGTGACGGAACTATATCGGGATCTTTCGGCACAACTGGCACCGCTGGAATTGCGCATTGTCGAGTTGCAATTGGATAACCGGCGTGCCGTGCAGTTGCAACTTCATAACGGTATCCAACTGGTACTGGGCCGTGAAGAACGGTTGGCCCGGTTACAACGGTTTGTGAATGTTTATAACAAGACCCTGGCGCACCATGCCATGCGAATTCGACGCGTTGATTTGCGTTACAGCAATGGCATGGCAGTGCAATGGGATAACACAACGACACAGGTTAAAAGCTAGTTGCGGGGGGTGACGGCGGAATGTCAAAGAAAATGGAAAAGAACCTGATCGTCGGCCTGGATATCGGTACCTCGAAAGTGGTGGCGATTGTGGGTGAGGTCACACCGGAAAATGAAATCGAGATCATCGGTCTCGGTTCACATCCGTCACGCGGGTTAAAGAAAGGGGTGGTGGTGAATATCGAGTCGACGGTGCAGTCGATTCAACGTGCCGTGGAAGAAGCGGAACTGATGGCGGGCTGTCAGATTCATTCGGTCTACGCCGGGATTGCCGGCAGCCATGTGCGCAGTCTCAATTCCCACGGCATCGTGGCTATCCGTGACAAGGAAGTGACACCCTATGATGTGGAACGGGTGATTGATGCCGCGCGCGCCGTGGCCATCCCCGCGGACCAGAAAATCCTGCATATCCTGCCGCAGGAATTCATCATCGATACCCAGGAAAGTATTCGCGAACCGGTCGGTATGTCCGGCGTGCGGCTGGAAGCCAAGGTGCACATGGTGACCGGTGCGGTGAGCGCGGCGCAGAATATTATCAAGTGTGTGCGTCGCTGCGGACTGGAAGTGGACGACATCATTCTGGAGCAACTTGCCTCGAGTCATTCGGTGTTGACGGATGATGAAAAGGAACTGGGTGTCTGCCTGGTGGACATTGGTGGCGGTACGACGGATATCGCCGTGTTTACCGAGGGAGCGATTCGGCATACCGCGGTGATTCCAATCGCGGGGGATCAGGTGACCAATGATATCGCCGTGGCATTACGCACGCCGACCCAATATGCCGAAGAAATCAAAATCAAGTACGCCTGTGCACTAACCCAACTGGCCTCGGTAGAGGAAACCATTGAGGTACCGAGTGTCGGCGACCGTCCGGATCGAAGACTGGCGCGCCAAACCCTGGCCGAGGTGGTGGAGCCCCGTTATGAGGAACTCTTTACCTTAATTCAGGCGGAGCTACGGCGAAGTGGTTTCGAAGATCTCTGTGCCGCAGGTGTGGTGATCACGGGTGGCAGTTCCAAGATGGAGGGCGCGGTGGAACTGGCGGAAGAGATTTTTCATATGCCGGTTCGGTTGGGTTTCCCACAGTATATCTCCGGCCTGGTGGATGTGGTGCGTAACCCGGTTTATTCCACGGGTGTCGGTTTGTTGTTGTTCGGTTATCAAAACCGGGCACTTCGCGAAACCGAGGCGCGTCTGGGGAGTGGCTTCCGTGGTGTGTTACGACGGATGAAAAGCTGGTTTCAGGGCAATTTTTAACAACGGTGGCAACAAAAAAGTAAGGGGTGAATTATGTTTGAACTTATGGATACCTACAGCCAGAGTGCTGTAATCAAGGTGATCGGTGTCGGCGGCGGTGGCGGTAATGCCGTGGAACATATGGTGGTCCAGAGCATTGATGGTGTGGACTTCATTGTGGCCAATACTGATTCTCAGGCGTTAAAAAACACGTCGGCACGCACGGTGTTGCAGCTCGGAGGCAACATTACCAAAGGTCTGGGAGCCGGGGCGGATCCGGAAATCGGGCGGCAGGCAGCGATGGAGGATCGCGAACGGATTCAGGAGGTTCTGGATGGCGCGGACATGGTTTTCATTACTGCCGGCATGGGTGGTGGTACCGGAACAGGAGGTGCACCCATCGTGGCTCAAATCGCCAAAGAGATGGGTATCCTGACCGTTGCGGTGGTGACCCGCCCGTTCCCCTTTGAAGGCAAGAAGCGGATGGACGTGGCCGGCGATGGCATCGATGAGCTGAAGGGCTTCGTGGATTCGCTCATCACCATTCCGAATGAAAAACTGCTGTCCGTACTGGGTAAGAACATCAGCTTGCTGGATGCCTTCAAGGCGGCCAACGATGTTCTGCTGGGCGCGGTGCAGGGGATCGCTGAGCTCATTACCCGGCCGGGTTTGATTAACGTTGACTTTGCCGATGTACGGACCGTGATGTCAGAAATGGGAATGGCCATGATGGGATCCGGCCGGGCTTCCGGGGAAGGCCGTGCTCGCGATGCGGCGGAAGCGGCGATTGCCAGTCCTCTGCTGGAGGATGTGAATCTGGCCGGTGCACGTGGCATCCTGGTGAATGTGACCGCCGGCATGGACATGTCCATTGGCGAATTTGAAGAAGTGGGCACCACCGTCAAGAGCTTTGCCTCGGAAAACGCCACCGTGGTGGTGGGAACGGTGATTGACCCGGAAATGCAAGGTGAGCTCCGCGTCACAGTTGTAGCAACCGGGCTTGGTCACAGTGAACAATTCGGGGAAAAGCCGGTCAAACTGGTCGTTGACAAGACGGCAGAAGGCGAAGTGGATTATGGTCAACTGGATCGCCCGACCGTGATTCGCAAAAAGGCGGCGACGGAAAAATATTCTGGCAAAAGCGAATCGAGCATGGAATATCTGGATATTCCGGCATTTTTACGCCGCCAGGCCGATTAGTTCAGATATAACAAGGCGTTAGCACCATTTTGGCTGCACTTGCATGCTAACGGTGTCAAGTTTTCGGCGGATATGACGATAATCACATAAGTCGATAGTAAGTTGCTGAATAATGAGAATCTGTTCTACTATTGCGGGTTGTTTCGTCTGCTATAATATCGCAGCGAAACAATACGAATAAAACCGGCCTGAAATTTGCATTTATTAATAATAAGGCACATCGAAAACCCAAGGGAACCTTGCAAGTGATCAAACAACGTACGTTGAAAAACATAATCCGTGCAACTGGAGTCGGATTACATACAGGTGAAAAAGTCTATTTAACCCTCCGTCCCGCAGCAGCCGATACCGGTATTGTTTTTCGACGTGTGGATTTGGACCAGCCGGTCGAAATTGAAGCCAAAGCAACCAATGTTGGGGACACTACGCTTTCCACGACCCTGGTGAATGGCGAAGTGCGAGTTTCCACCGTGGAACACCTGCTCTCAGCCCTGGCGGGTATGGGCATTGACAATGCATATATCGATCTGAATGCACCAGAAGTGCCCATTATGGACGGCAGTGCCGGTCCATTTGTATTCCTGATTCAGTCAGCAGGCATTGAGGAGCAGAATGCACCCAAGCGTTTTATTCGCATCAAGCGCAATATCACGGTTGAAGATGGTGACAAGTGGGTTCGCTTTGAACCGTTTGATGGTTTCAAGGTGAGTTTTGCCATTGATTTTGACCACCCGGCATTCAGAGAAGATTACAAGGCTGCGGAAGTGGATTTTTCAACCACTTCGTTCGTCAAGGAAGTCAGCCGGGCACGAACCTTCGGATTTATGAGTCAGATTGAAACCCTGCGTGACAATAACCTGGCGTTAGGCGGCAGTCTGGATAATGCGGTTGTAGTGGATGATTACCGGATTCTGAATGAAGACGGTCTGCGTTATGTGGATGAGTTTGTTAAACACAAGATTCTGGATTCCATTGGTGACCTCTATTTGTTGGGGCACAGCCTGATTGGTGCATTCAGTGGCCATAAATCGGGCCATGCGCTGAATAACAAATTGCTTCGTACCCTGCTGGAACAGCAGGACGCCTGGGAAGAAGTCACGTTCGACGATCCGAAAGATGCCCCGATTTCCTTTGTTCAACCCGTCAAAGTGAATTAGTACTTCGGATAATCCCCGGTTATTTGAAATCGTGTACATGAGGGTCGCGCCATTCTGACATTGACCCTGAAAAAGGCAATGAAAACAAGAATTTAATTGTTTGAGGTGGATTTGTTCGAACGGCTCGCAAGCCGCAATAAAGCCTGTTTTAATCCGGGATCATCGATACTGTTTGCCATGTCGGTGATCACCGTTGCCGCGTCGGGACTGATGTGACGCGGTGCCGATGGGGGAGCACGGCGCTGCAACCGGGCGGGGTAAATCTTGATTTCAATATGAGTAACACCTTGAAATATCTGGTGTTTTCTGGCGAGCTGACGCAACAGAGCGGGGCTTTGAAAGCGTAATCGCGTTGACCAGGCTGGAGAGTCAACCACGATCGTCAGCTGGGGTGGCGTCAGGCGGGCGACATGACAATGAGGGGCCAGGCTGGGATTGAGTTCTGCCTGTAATAACCGAGTGAGTCGTTTGAGTTCATTAGTCTGTGTGACCAAGTGCTCAACCTCACCTTTTTTTCCTAGCAGAACCTTGTACAATGGGCTTGAAAAATTCATACTAAAAATACTCTAAGATTAATAGTTTGCGGCATATTGCCGATATAATACCTAGAAAATACAATTGCAGGGTTGTCTTGCTTTATGAATATCGTTGTTCTAAGAAGAAAAAAGGGATGTTCGGGGCTCCTTACCCTAAATAACAAACGTTTGACTGCCTTGTTTAGCGGTCTGTTCGTGATTATACCTGCAGTCTTTTTATTTACCGGCTATAGGCTGGGCGTTGCCCATATGCAGGCAAATCCCGATGAACTCACTCTTGCCATGCAATCCGAAATGGAAACTCAACGTCTGCGGATTGAAGACGCCACCCGTACGGCAGGAGAGAACATGGATGCATTGGCACTGCGGTTGGGGAAACTGCAGGCCCATGTGATTCGCCTGGACGCTCTGGGTCAACGGCTAACGTCGATGGCAAAACTGGATAAGGGCGAGTTTAACTTTGAGCGACTTCCGGCCCAGGGCGGCCCTGAAGTCGCCAGCAAGGACAGCGCCACTAACTCGATGGGCGTTCCTGATTTCATCAAGTCCCTTGATGAGCTTTCCAACCAGCTAAAAGATCGCGGCCAACAGCTGAGCGTGCTGGAAGAGATGATGATGAACCGCAATCTGGCGGCCGAAGTCATCCCGGCAGGCCGGCCTATCAATCGAGGCTGGCTGTCATCCTATTATGGTAAACGGGCGGATCCTTTTACCGGTCGTCGCGCCCACCATAGCGGTATCGATTTCGCGGGGAAACTGGGTTCGGATGTCGTGGCAGTTGCCGCTGGCGTGGTGACCTACGCGGGCAAACGCTCTGGTTACGGTAACCTGGTCGAAATCAACCACGGGAAAGGCTATGCCACCCGCTATGGTCATAATAGCGAAATCAATATCAAAGTCGGGGAAACGGTGAAGAAAGGCCAGGTGGTTGCCAAGATGGGGACTTCCGGTCGTTCAACCGGACCCCACGTTCATTTTGAAGTGTTGTACAACGGACGGGCTGTTAATCCCATCAAGTACATCAACGCTTCCCGCTAAGTGCCCCTTAGTGCCAGATCGGCAAGACGCGTGATCCATGGCCGTCGGTTGCCGGGTTTTACTTTCATTTTTCCTGGCCGGCAGTTTGCTGGCTGGCTGTAGCAGCATTCCCCCAACGGATTCACCCGAAACACCCTCTGAACCGGTTTTTCTTCAGCTTGCCGCCGTCGGTGACATGATGTTAGGCACGGATTTTCCCGTGGATCATCTTCCTCCTGATGATGGCGCGCACTTACTGGCAGCCATGCAGCCGGTATTACAGAGGGCCGACATTACCTTTGGAAACCTTGAAGGGACCCTGCTGGATGGGGGGGAGCCGGTCAAGCAATGTCAGAATCCTGACCGCTGTTATTTATTCCGCTCACCCGAACGTTTCGCTCTCAACTTTGAGCAAGCGGGTTTTGATGTGATCAGCCTGGCGAATAACCATGCCCGTGATTTTGGCGAAGAGGGCCGTAGCGCTTCGATGAATGCCCTGCAGCAACTTGGTATCCATCACTCCGGGCGCAGCGGGGATATTGCAAGCTGGGAGGTGAAGGGGCAACGGGTGGCGATGATCGCTTTCGCGCCGTTCAAAAACTCTCACGATATGCTGGATCTGGCAGCGGCTCGGAGCCTGGTGACACGCATCAAGGCGGAACATGACATTGTGCTGGTTTCTGTTCATGGCGGAGCCGAGGGGCTGGATGCACTCCACATTCCGTTTGCCAACGAGTTTTATTACAGCGAAGACCGCGGTGATGTGGTGGCGTTTGCCCACGCGGTCATCGATGCCGGCGCCGACCTGGTATTGGGGCATGGCCCGCATGTACCTCGTGCCCTGGAACTCTACCGGGGACGGTTGATTGCCTACAGTCTGGGTAACTTTTGTACCTATTTCGGTATCAGCGTGGCCGGGCTGAAAGGGTTGGCGCCGGTGCTGGAAGTCACCATTAGCAATAAGGGTGAGTTTGTGCAGGGTCGGATAATCTCGGCGCGACAACAACGGCCCCTGGGGCCAATTCCGGATGCGACTCATGAGGCCGCCAGGCTGATGAAGCGTCTGACAGAAGCGGACTTTCCCGACACACCCTTGATTGTGGATGAGAATGGTCAGATCAGTAAACGCATGGTTCCGGATAAGGACGGCACAAGTTTGAATTAGCGATTTCAACGCACACATGGGGCGGACAAACTCTGACTCGCCCTGTAGAATATGCCACTTTATGATTTTTGGACCGCAGCTTTCATGGCGGCGGTTGAAGAGTAAGTGAGTCCTCACATAGATCAGGATCCAGGCAAGAATATGGTTGCAAAATTACTAAGGAAAATATTTGGCAGTCGCAATGAGCGACTGGTAAAAGGGATGCGTAAACAGGTGGCGCAGATCAACGCGCTGGAATCCGAATATGAAGCCCTGACGGACGAGGAATTACGCGGCAAGACCCAGCAGTTCCGCGAACGGCTGGCAGAGGGTCAAAGCCTGGATGAGTTGCTGCCGGAAGCCTTTGCCACAGTGCGTGAAGCGGGTAAGCGGGCGCTGAACATGCGTCACTATGACGTACAGCTCATCGGCGGCATGGTGCTGCACCAGGGCAAGATTGCTGAAATGCGTACCGGTGAAGGTAAAACCCTGGTAGCCACCCTGGCCGCCTACCTGAATGCGCTACCTGCTCAGGGTGTGCATATCGTTACCGTGAATGATTACCTGGCACAGCGTGATGCAGACTGGATGGGTAAAATTTATAACTTCCTTGGTATGAGTGTCGGCGTGATCCTTTCCAATATGCCGTATGAGGATAAGCAGGCGGCCTATGCGGCGGATATCACCTATGGTACCAACAATGAATTCGGTTTCGATTACCTGCGGGACAACATGGCTTTTAGCAAGGCCGAACAGTTTCAGCGCAGTCATGCCTTCGCGATTGTGGATGAGGTGGACTCTATCCTGATTGATGAGGCCCGCACCCCGTTGATCATTTCCGGTCCAGCTGAAGAAAGTTCGGAGCTGTACTTCAAGATCAATACCCTGGTTCCACAATTAAACAAGCAGGAAGAGGAAGACGGGCCGGGGGATTACTCGGTCGATGAAAAGGCCAAACAAATCTATCTCACCGAAGAAGGCCATCAACATGTGGAGGAACTGCTCAACAGCGCCGGGTTACTGGCTGAAGGTGACACCCTCTATGACGTAGCCAACATCGGCCTGTTACATCATGTCACTGCGGGTCTGCGTGCGCATATCCTGTTCCAGAAGGATGTGGATTACATTGTACAAAACGATGAGGTAGTGATTGTTGATGAGTTCACCGGCCGTACCATGCAAGGTCGGCGTTGGTCGGACGGACTGCATCAGGCGGTGGAAGCCAAGGAAGGGGTTTCCATCCAGCAGGAAAACCAGACCGTTGCCTCAATTACTTTCCAGAATTTTTTCCGCCTCTATGACAAGCTGTCGGGGATGACCGGTACGGCCGATACCGAGGCCTACGAATTCCAGCAGATCTATGGCCTGGAAGTGGTGGTGATACCCACACATCGTCCCATGGTTAGAGATGATCGGGTTGATCTGGTCTACCTCACGCAGCTGGAAAAATTCGCTGCCATTGCTGAGGACATCAAGGACTGTCAGCAACGCCAACAACCCGTGCTGGTGGGTACTACCTCGATTGAAGTGTCTGAATATCTTTCCAGCTTGTTGCAGAAAGATAAGATCAAGCATGAAGTGTTGAATGCCAAGCAGCATGCGCGGGAAGCGGAAATTGTAGCGCAAGCGGGCCAGCCCGGCGCGGTGACCATTGCAACCAATATGGCCGGGCGCGGTACCGATATTGTGTTGGGTGGGAACCTGGAAGTTGAACTCGCTGCCGTCAAAGATCTTACAGAGGAAAAGCGCCAACAAATCACCGCGGCCTGGCAACAGCGGCATGATCAGGTGTTGCAGGCAGGCGGGTTGCACATCACGGGTACCGAACGGCATGAATCCCGCCGGGTGGACAACCAGTTGCGGGGTCGTTCCGGGCGGCAAGGTGATCCGGGGTCTTCACGCTTTTATCTGTCGCTGGAAGACAATTTAATGCGGATTTTTGCTTCCGACCGGGTCGCTGCGATCATGCAACGTCTGGGTATGCAGGAAGGTGAGGCAATCGAACATCCCTGGGTGAGCCGTGCCATTGAAAATGCCCAGCGCAAGGTGGAAGGCCATAACTTCGATATGCGCAAACAGTTGCTGGAATACGATGACGTAGCCAATGACCAGCGTAAGGTGATTTACGGTCAACGTAATGAAATTCTTGAGGCAGAGGAAGTATCCGATACGATTGAAGCGATTCGCGCTGATGTGGTGAATAACCTCATCTCCAACTACGTGCCACCCCAGAGTATCGAAGAACAATGGGATATTGCATCCCTGGAAGAAGCCCTGGAAGGTGAATATGGCCTCAGCCTGGATATTCAAAACTGGCTTGAGCAGGAGTCAAGCCTCGATGAAGACGCGTTACGGGAGCGTATCATCGACGCCCTGGCCCAGGCTTACCACGCCAAGCAGGAGGCGGTTGGAGAGGAGGTTATTCGTAATGTGGAAAAAGAAGTCATGCTGCATGTGCTTGACAGTCAATGGCGAGATCATCTGGCGTTAATGGACCAGTTGCGTCAGGGTATACATCTGCGGGGTTATGCCCAAAAGAATCCCAAGCAGGAATACAAACGTGAGTCATTTGAACTGTTCTCGGAAATGCTGGATCGTATCAAACATGAGGTGGTGTCGATTCTCAGTCGTGTGCAGGTTCGTAGCGCAGCCGAGCTCGAAGCACTTGAAGCACAACGTCGGCAACTTGATAAGGATATACAATTCCAGCATGCCGAAGTGAATGCGATGCAAGCGCAACAGGACGGCGAAGCACAGGCTGAAGCAGCGACACCCTATGTACGAGAAGGTCGCAAGGTGGGCCGGAATGAACCCTGTCCCTGTGGTTCTGGCAAAAAGTATAAACAGTGCCACGGGCGTATCGCCTGAACGTTACTGCAATGACGGAAAATAGTCCTGAGTTTTTGCCCGTGCCCGGTGTCCGGCTGGGAACAACCTGTGCCGGCATCAAGCAGCCGGACCGCCGCGATCTGGTGGTGATGGAACTTGCTGCAGATACCCGGACAGCGGCGGTGTTTACCCAAAATGCATTTTGTGCCGCGCCGGTGATCATGGCACGGCAACATCTTGCTGGGGTAATGCCGCGTTATCTTTTAATCAATACCGGTTATGCGAATGCCGGTACCGGTGAACATGGACTTGAGGATGCACGCCAGTGTTGTGAGGCGCTGGCTTCACTAACTGGCTGCAGGGTGGAGGAGGTGATGCCGTTCTCTACCGGGGTAATTGCTGAACCACTACCTGTCGATACCATCACCCGGGCACTGCCTGATGCCGTCGAACAACTTCAGGCTACGGGTTGGAGTGATGCGGCCTGGGGCATCATGACCACCGACACCCGGCCAAAACTGGTATCGCGGACGATTGATATCGACGGTAGTCAAATAACCATTACCGGCATGGCCAAGGGTGCCGGCATGATCCGGCCTGATATGGCGACCATGCTGGCCTTCATCGCGACGGATGCCCAGGTGAAACCTGGATTATTACAGGATTGTTTGCACACTGCCGTCGATCAATCCTTCAACCGGATAAGCATTGATGGTGACACGTCGACGAATGATGCCTGCGTCCTGTGTGCGACAGGGCAGAGTGGTGTTGAAGTTTCCGCGAGCGGTGCGGCCAATGAGGCTTTTCGCCAAGGGCTGACTGAAGTCTGTACGGAATTGGCGAAAGGTATCGTGCGTGACGGCGAAGGCGCGACCAAGCTAATCAACGTTCAAGTGAATGGTGGACACAACACGCCAGAATGCCTGGCAGTGGCTTATACCATTGCCCATTCACCGTTGGTCAAGACGGCATTCTTTGCCGCCGATCCCAATTGGGGACGAATACTAGCCGCGGTCGGTCGAGCCGGTATACCGGATCTGGATATTACCGCAATAAATATTTTTCTCGATGAGGTATGTATTGTCCACAAGGGTGAACGTGACACTGCGTATACCGAGGCACAGGGCCAGGCGGTGATGGATCGGAATGAAATAACGGTGCTGATTGAACTTGGTCGGGGGGCAGACAATGCCAATGTCTGGACCTGTGATTTTTCCTATGACTATGTTCGCATCAATGCGGAGTATCGCACTTAATCCAATGTCTTCTTCCGTAGTGCACGTCGCAGTGGGGGTGGTGCGCAACACCCTGGGTGACGTTCTTATCGCCAGGCGACCCGCACAGGTGCACCAGGGTGGCTTGTGGGAATTTCCCGGTGGGAAAGTGGAGCCAGGCGAATCACCCCAACTGGCACTGCAACGGGAATTGCACGAGGAGCTCGGCATTGACATTACTCAATGTCGTCCGCTGATTCGTATTCCACATCACTATCCTGACAAACACGTCCTGCTCGATGTCTGGCTGGTGGAAGCCTTTAGCGGTAATCCACATGGTAAGGAAAACCAACCGATTGAGTGGTGTCCACCCTCAGAGTTATGGAGCCTGCCCTTTCCTGCAGCCAATCGCCCGATTATTTATGCAATTAACCTTCCCGACAGGTATTTAATTACCGGGAATTTCACAGATGAAACCGATTTTCTGCGCAAGCTGGAGTTGGCGCTTAAGCGTGGTGTCAAGCTGGTCCAGTTACGTGCAAAGAGTATGAATAACGACGCTTTCATTTCATTAGCGCAAACAGCGTGTGCAGTTTGTCACGAATATGGGGCGCGGTTATTATTAAATGCCAATCCCGACCTGGTCGAGCAAGTTGCTGCGGATGGTGTGCATTTGACCTCTGAGAGGTTAATGGCATTTTCGAGCCGGCCGCTTGACTCGAACAAGCTGGTGGCAGCCTCGGTCCACAATCAGGGTCAGCTCGTTCAGGCAGAACGGCTCAAGGTTGACTTCAGTGTCATATCACCGGTTCTACCCACACCCAGCCATCCCGATGCGCGGACACTGGGTTGGCATGGATATCAGCAGTTGACAGAGCAGGCGACTCACCCGGTATACGCGCTGGGCGGAATGCAGGCTGAACATCTGCCTGATGTATGGCAGTATGGTGGACAAGGCATTGCCGCGATTCGCAGTCTTTGGGGATCAAAATGAAAAAATCGTTACTGCTTCTGGTACTAATTTTGACAACCATTGGTGTTGCTTATTATTTTATTCCTAACAACGAGCTGCAGCAAAAACCCGGGCACGCACTCAGCCTGGTGGATTCCAACTGTAATCCGGCCAAGTCAGTCTGTGTGGCGGCTGATCAAGACTATGCCATAA
>CBDUOW010000015.1:0-15941 GCA_965368945.1 uncultured Gammaproteobacteria bacterium | reverse complement strand
AAGGGATTATGAGTCCCCTGCTCTAACCAACTGAGCTACAGGCCCAAATAAACTTCTTATTTGGTCTGTAGCTCACTCATTCACACTAACCAACTTTTGGTCAGGGATGACCTTATGCCGTGGAGCACAGGGATGTGCGGGAACGGCGAGCTACAGGCCCAAATAAGGGACGTATTCTACAACAATTTATTTGAATCGCATAAAGAAAAACGGCGCCATTTAGGCGCCGTTTTGTTTCAACTACGAGGTATCTCGCTTATTCCAGTTCCAGGAAGCTGCGTAACTGATCAGAACGAGTCGGATGACGCAGTTTGCGTAGTGCCTTGGCTTCGATCTGGCGAATACGCTCACGCGTTACATCAAACTGCTTACCCACTTCTTCCAGGGTGTGGTCAGTATTCATTTCAATACCAAACCGCATACGCAGCACCTTGGCTTCACGGGCAGTCAGGCCTTCCAGTACTTCGGTGGTGGCTTCACGCAGCCCTTCCGAGGTAGCAGATTCAACCGGTGACAGCACATTGATATCCTCAATGAAGTCACCAAGATGTGAATCTTCATCATCACCGATGGGCGTTTCCATGGAGATCGGTTCCTTGGCAATCTTCAGTACCTTGCGGACCTTGTCTTCAGGCATTTCCATGCGCTCGGACAGCTCTTCCGGCGTGGGTTCACGACCCATTTCCTGCAGCATTTGCCGGGAGATACGATTGAGCTTGTTTATGGTTTCAATCATGTGTACCGGAATACGGATAGTCCGGGCCTGATCCGCGATGGAGCGGGTTATGGCCTGGCGAATCCACCAGGTGGCATATGTGGAGAACTTGTAACCGCGACGGTACTCAAATTTATCGACGGCTTTCATCAAGCCAATGTTACCTTCCTGAATCAGATCCAGGAATTGCAGACCACGGTTGGTGTATTTCTTGGCAATGGAGATCACCAGACGCAGGTTGGCCTCCACCATTTCTTTCTTCGCGCGGCGAGCCTTGGCTTCGCCAATCGACATTTTGCGATTGATGTCCTTGATGTCGGAAATCGCGATACCGGATTCTTCTTCGATCTGCACAAGCTTGTTCTGGGCACGCAGGATTTCGTCTTTGTTCAGGTCCAGCACAGCAGAGTACTTGGCTCCTTCATCAATATGCTTTTGCAACCAGCTGAGGTCAGCTTCACTGTCCGGGAATGAAGTAATAAATTCCTTGCGCGGCATGTGAGCCTCTTCGACACACAGTTTCATGATGATCTTTTCATGTTGGCGAATACGTCCAACCAACCGACGCATGTCGTTTACCAACTTGTCGACGGTACGCGGCGTCAGTTTGATTTCCATAATCTGGCTAATCAAATCGTCACGGATTTTTTCGCACTTCTTGTCAGTGTGTCCGTGTTTCCTGGTTGCGCCAATCAGTTTTTTGTGGGCCTTGCGGATACTCTCAAAGCGTTGTTTGGCCTCTTCCGGATCGGGGCCGGTATCCACCACTTCCTCGTCATCATCATCAGCTGCGTTGGCGGCGGCCACTTCTGCCGGAGTAGGAATATTATCCGGTGCATTGGGATCGATGAAAGTTACCATCAGATCGGTCAGCTTCATGTCACCGGCATCCACCCGGTCATACAGCGCCAACAAATCAGCCACGGTATTGGGATACATGGCGAGTGAAGACAACATCTGGTTGAGACCGTCTTCGATACGCTTGGCGATTTCAATTTCACCGGCACGGGTTAACAGTTCTACTGCACCCATTTCACGCATATACATACGCACGGGGTCAGTGGTGCGGCCAAATTCACTGTCTACGCTGGCGAGAGCGGCAGCCGCTTCCTCAGCCGCGTCTTCATCGACGGTTTCGTTGGTTTCCAGGATGGTTTCGGTATCCGGAGCCACTTCGTGGACCGCAATACCCATATCATTAATCATGGCAACGATGTCCTCGATCTGTTCAGGATCGACGATATCGTTCGGAAGATGGTCGTTGACTTCGGCGTAAGTCAGGTAGCCCTGCTCTTTACCCTTAGCAATCAATAACTTAAGTTGGGACTGTTGCTGATTCTGATCCATTACTTGTGCTCTGGCTGGATTCATATAATTGACTCACGATTTGTGGACGTAAAAACCGTCAAAGTTTACACGAACATGGTGAATTTTCCAGTGACTAATCACCGAAATAAGTTTAGTCACTTCCTGGAAAAAAACCGTGGAAAATCGGACATTTATTCGCGATTTTTGACGGCGTTTTGACGTTTGTCACGATTTAGTGTGGCAAACAGCTCCTGAAGTTCCCGCTTTTCCTCGGGGGTGAGTTCACCCTGATTGGAGCGCGCCAGGAGGAAATCATAACGATGCTCAAGTCGTTGCTGGTCCAATTGGGCCAGTGCACCGCTAAATTCCTGCTCCAGCGACTCGTTGGTGGTGACTTCCGGTTCCCAGCTGGCCAGCTTTTCCAGATGAGAACCGTTTTCGGTACCACGCCATCGCTCGAGTAAGGCACTGCTGTTCAATTTGGGGTTTTCCTGCAGAATTTCAAGGACTTCAACCAATAAATTAACGCCCGGTATGTCCAGTTCCGTGAATCGCTGCGGCGCGCCAGCCAATTGCGCGAGTTCCGGCCGGTATAACAGCCGTAACAATGCCATACGGACCGGTGACAGGGGTTTACGCCCCTGGTGTTGTGCCGTATGGCGATGATGGCCCTGGGTGGTCTTACCCGCCGCCACGGACTGGTCGGCCCTGGCTAACAAGGATTCCAGCTCGGCCGTCTCAAGCCGCGCCAGCCGCGCCAGTTGTTCAGTCATCATGTGGCGGAAAACTCCGGGAGGCAGTAACTTCAGGAGTGGGCGGGCCTGTTCTACCAGTTGCGCCCGGCCGTCGATGCTGCTGGTATCGGCCAGTTTGCCCAGATGTTGAAAAAAGAAGTCGGAAAAATTCAGCGCCGTCTCGATATCCGCCTCAAAGCCGGCTTTTTCTACCGCCCGGACCCGCGTATCCGGGTCATCGCCTTCCGGCAGGAACATGAAGCGGATTTGCCGCCCTTCGCGCATGATCGGCAGGGCATTATTCAGGGCTCGCCAGGCGGCATCGCGTCCCGCCCGGTCCCCATCAAAACAGAACACCACTTCGGGAGTGACTCGGAACAGCCGGTTGAGGTGCTCCTGGGTGGTGGCGGTCCCAAGGGTGGCGACCGCGTAGCGAATGTCGAACTGGGCCAGCGCGACCACGTCCATATAGCCTTCGACCACCAGCAAGCGGGGAATGTCCCGTAGTGCCTGACGGGCCTCATACAGGCCGTACAGTTCCTGGCCCTTATGGAACAGGGGGGTTTCGGGAGAGTTGAGATACTTTGCCGGTTCCTTGGCACCGCTTTCCTGCGTATCGGGCAGAATCCGTCCACCAAAGGCGATGGTGCGGCCACGCCGGTCGCGAATCGGGAACATGATGCGATCCCGAAAGCGGTCATAGGATTTGCCATCATCTTTGCGGATCAGCATGCCCGTGGTGATGAGTTGCTCCTGGCGCTCCGCATTGGTGCCCAGTTCACGCAGCAAATTGTCCCAGCCGGGGGGCGCGAAGCCGAGGCCGAACTCAGCGGCTATTTCGCCGCTCAGGCCACGTTGCTTGAGGTAGTCCACCGCGCGGGGTCCCTGGGGATGCTGGCGCAGTTGGCGGCGATAATAGCGATCCGACTGGGCCAGTAGTTCGTAGAGGTTGTCATTGCGCTGGCGCTGGCGCTGTTGCGGCTCGGCGTGTGTCGGCCCTTCATAGGGGACTTCCAGCCCAACCTGGCGGGCCAGCTCCTCAACCGCCTCGGGAAAACTCAAATGTTCGTATTCCATCAGGAAGCCGACCGCAGTGCCATGCTCACCACAGCCAAAGCAATGGTAGAACTGCTTGTTGGGGCTGACGGTAAATGACGGCGTTTTCTCGTTATGAAAGGGACAACAGGCGGTATATTCGCGGCCGGCCTTTTTCAATGGCACGCGGGAGTCAATCACCTCGACGATGTCGACGCGGGTCATGAGTTCATCAATGAAAGTGTGCGGTATTCGGCCTGCCATGCTGCGCATTGTAGCGCAGCATGGAGGTACTAGGGACGAGTGACTAGGGCCGAGGTAAAAACTAAGAATATATTTCGCTGGAAGAAGAATTTCGGTGTGTTTTCCTCGTCCCTCGTCCCTCGTCCCTGTCAGCCAGATAATTGTTTTTTAATTATCTGGCTGACCTGGCCCATGTCGGCCCGCCCGGCCAGCTTGGGCTTCAACATGCCCATGACCTTACCCATGTCTTTCATGCTGGCAGCCCCGCTGCTGCTGATGGCTTCGGCAATCAGGGCATCGATTTCGGCGTCAGACAGCTGCTCCGGTAAATACTCCTGGATAATGCCGATTTCAAACGCTTCCTGCTGGGCCAGTTCGTCGCGACCGGCTTTTTCATACTGTTCGATGGAATCCTTGCGCTGCTTGATCATCTTTTCCAGCACGGCGAGGACCTGGTCATCATCGAGGGTAATTCGCTCATCCACCTCGCGCTGTTTGATGGCGGCGGTGATCAGACGCAGCACGCCCAGGCGTGGCTTGTCCTTGGCCTTCATGGCCACCTTGACGTCGTCGTTGATGCGGGTGGATAGATTGCTCATGGTTGCAATGCAAAACCCCGTCGGTAGACGGGGTTGGAAATCAGTACAGACGACGGGTACGGGCCCGTTCGCGCGAAACCTTTTTCTGGTGGCGTTTTACCGCAGCGGCCATTTTGCGCTTGCGGATGGAAGTCGGCTTTTCGTAAAACTCACGACGGCGGACTTCAGACAGGACGCCGGCCTTTTCACAGGCGCGCTTGAAGCGGCGCAGGGCGACGTCAAAGGGTTCGTTTTCTCTTACGCGTACAGCTGGCATGTAGCGTTATCCTCGATAAAGTGTTGATTTCAGTAAGGCGCGCAAGTTTAATACCTGCATCCACTAATTGCAAAAAAATCTCATGACCAAATGCGTGTTTTAGGCATCGAAACCTCCTGTGATGAAACCGGCGTCGCGTTGTACGACCACGAGCAAGGCCTGCTGGCGGACGCACTTTACAGCCAGGTGGCGCTGCATGCCGAGTTTGGCGGGGTGGTGCCGGAACTGGCGTCCCGCGATCATGTGCGTAAAACCCTGCCACTGGTCTCCCAGGTGCTGGCCGAAGCCGGGGTGAATCCCGCCGAAATTGACGGGGTGGCCTATACAGCGGGCCCCGGCCTGATGGGCGCGCTGCTGGTGGGGGCGGCGATTGGCCGTAGCCTGGCGTTTGGCTGGGATATACCGGCGGTGGCGGTGCACCACATGGAAGGGCACCTGTTGGCACCGATGCTGGAGGCCAATCCGCCGCAGTTTCCGTTTGTGGCTCTGCTGGTCTCAGGCGGCCATACCATGCTGGTGCAGGTGGACGGCATCGGGCGCTATGCCATGCTTGGTGAATCACTGGATGATGCCGCTGGTGAGGCGTTTGACAAGACCGCCAAAATGCTGGAACTGGGTTATCCGGGGGGACCTGCGGTGGCAAAGCTGGCGGAGACCGGGGATCCACGGCGATATACCTTTCCGCGGCCGATGACTGATCGGCCGGGACTGGATTTCAGTTTCAGCGGCCTGAAGACCTTTACCCTCAACACCTTGCATGACAGCGACGGCAGTGAGCAGACGCGGGCCGATATCGCCTGTGCCTTTGAAGATGCCGTGGCCGATACCCTGGCAATCAAGTGCCGGCGGGCGCTGAAAGAAACCGGATTGAGCCGCCTGGTGGTGGCCGGGGGCGTGAGTGCGAATACAAAACTGCGTAGTCGTCTGACGGAAATTGCGAAAAAAATTCAGGCCGAAGTCTATTATCCGCGGCTGGAGTTCTGTACCGATAATGGCGCCATGATCGCCTTTGCCGGTTGTCAGCGGCTGCTGGCAGGCCAGCATGAAACACTGGAATTTGTCGCCCATCCGCGCTGGTCACTGCCATCCCTGCAAGCCATCTGATGGCGAGCAACAAGTTTTAGTGCTGGTTTTTCTTGCTGATCAGGCCTTCTTCCCCGCTCAGCAGGCGCTGAATGTTGCTGCGATGGCGCCAGAACAGGATCAGCGTCATCATTGCCGTGATAACGATAAGTTCGGTGGATGGACCCATGAAGAGCCAGACAAAAAATGGCGCAAGTAGCGTGGCAATGAGCGCGGCCAGCGATGAAATCTTGAAGCCCTTGGCGATCAGCAACCAGGTGCCGGCGGTGCTGGCGCCGACCAGCCAGTTAAAACCAAACAAGGCGCCCAGCATGGTGGCCACACCTTTGCCGCCGCGAAAACCGAAAAACACGGGATACAAGTGGCCGAGAAACGCCGCCAGCCCGGTCAGGCCCAGCGTAAGGGTTGATACATTCAGTATGTTGGCTGCCAGTACCGGCAACAGCCCCTTGAGCATGTCTCCGATCAGGGTTATGGCCGCGGCCTTTTTGCCGCCGACGCGCAGCACGTTGGTGGCGCCGGGATTGCCGGAGCCCTCGGAACGCGGGTCGGGCAGGCCCATAAGGCGGCAGACAATAATGGCGGAAGAGATGGACCCAACCAGGTAGGCAATCAGAATCAGGCTGTAGTCCAGGAGTTGCATGCGCGAATTATAGAGTGAGATGCGGGGGCAGTGTATAGTTTGGGACGCAAATAACACTAATAACCAGATTGTAAGGCCACATGGACATTATTTATCTCAATGACTTACGTATCGATACCATCATTGGTATCTATGACTGGGAACGTCGGATCAAGCAGACCATCAGCCTGGATCTGGAAATGGCCAGCGATATTCGCAAGGCTGCTGCCAGTGACGACATCGAAGATACCCTCAATTACAAGGCAGTCGCCAAACGCCTCATTAGTTTCGTCGAGACCAGTGAATTCCAGTTGGTGGAGACCCTGGCAGAACGGATCACCGAGATTGTGCTGAATGAATTTCAAGTCCCATGGGTGCGCCTGCGGGTGAACAAACAGGGTGCGGTGCGGGGTGCGCGGGACGTCGGGGTCATCATTGAACGTGGTAGCCGTTGATGATCCATTCCCCCAGGCACGGTAGTTTTGTCCTGCTTTCTCCTCGTCCCTCGTCCCTTGTCCCGTGTCACTGATCGTAATGGCACGTATATATATAAGTATAGGGAGCAACATTGAGGCGGAGCGGCACCTGCGCCTGGCGATTGGCGAATTACGAAAGTACTACGGGGAGTTACAGTTGTCCTCCGTGTATGAAAGCGAAGCGGTGGGTTTTGACGGCGACAATTTTCTCAACATGGTGGTCGGTCTGGATACGGATGAGGAAGTGCATACCGTGTTGCAGACCCTGCGGGAGATTGAAGATCGGCATGGCCGGGTCCGCAATGGACCGCGATTTTCTGCCCGAACTCTCGATCTGGATTTATTGCTCTACGATGATCTGGTTGTGAAGGAAGAGGCACTTGACCTTCCGCGCGGGGAAATCATCCAGAATGCCTTCGTGCTCTGGCCACTGGCCGAGATTGCGCCGGAAATAATGCACCCTGTTGAACAACAATCCATGGCTGCACTCTGGCAGGGGTTTGATAAAGAATCCCAGAAACTCTGGCCGATCACCATCGACTGGTAAAACTCAGCTGTTGAGCGATCGCCCGCCATCAACGGTGATCACCTGGCCACTGACGTAACCGGCATCACGCACTAAATATAGAATCGCCCTGGCAATATCATCCGGCGCACCCTGGCGTTTGAGGAAAGTACGGGAAATGATTTTTTCTTTTTCCGCTTCACCCAGGTTTTCCGGCCAGAGGATAGCGCCCGGTGCCACGGCGTTGACACGTACCTCAGGTCCCAGTTCGCAGGCCAGTGACTTGGTCAACATGACCAGGCCGGCCTTGGCCATGCTGTATACCGGGAATTCCTTGAGTGGCCGTTCCGCATGAATATCCACGATGCTGACAATACAGCCCTGATGTTGACGCAGGTAGGGTGCGGCGGCCTGGGATAAAAACAGCGGCGCCTTGAGATTGGAGCCGATCAGATCATCCCACTGGGCTTCGGTCACACTGCCGATGGGGGTGGGGTAAAAGCTGGAGGCATTGTTAATTAATACATCGAGACGATCCCAGGCATTGACGGCTTCCTCGATCAGACCGGGCAGGCTCTGGGTATCATGGAGGTCAGCCTGTAGCAATTTGATTGAGTCCGGGCGAATGTCATTCAGTTCCGTCTGCAGGGCCTCAGCCGCATCGCGCGAATGGCGATAGTGCAGCAGAATATTCATGCCTTCCCCGTGCAGCATACGTGCAGTAGTCGCGCCGAGGCGGTGCGCCGCGCCGGTAATCAGGACGACCTTATTCGATAGCATGCCTGTGTTATCCTTTCGCTGCGAATCAGGTCGTTCACTTTACCCTAAAATTATTCCTAAAGGCACCGCAGCATGAACTCGGATCAATCGTTTACCCAACGTTTGCAGCAGGCGCAGCGCGCCGTGGCGGAATTGCCGGAGCCGGACAGTGTGGCGCAGGCACACAGCCTGCAGCTGATTGAGGTGATCAAGGAGCGCATGACACAACAAGGTGGCGCGCTCTCCTTTCATGATTTCATGCAGTTGGCCCTGCATGCGCCGGGCCTGGGATATTACAGTGCCGGCAGCCGTAAGTTGGGAAAGGACGGGGACTTTATTACGGCACCGGAAACTTCGCCGCTATTTAGCCGCTGCCTGGCGCGCGCGATTCAACCAGTATTGCAATCCCTGCCGCAACGCCAGGTGCTTGAAGTGGGGGCCGGTAGTGGCGTGATGGCAGCCGGGGTGTTGAATGAACTGGCCGCACTCAACTGTAAGCCCGACAGTTATACCATTCTGGAAGTAAGTGCGGATCTGAAGCAACGTCAGACCGAAACCCTGCAGCTACATACTCCATTGGTTAACTGGCGAGACAGTTTACCGGATAATTTTACCGGTATTGTCCTGGCCAATGAGTTGCTGGATGCCATGCCGGTGCATCGCGTGGTCTGGGCGCAGGGCAAGCTGCAGGAATGTTATGTCGCCTGGCAAGAAGATCGGTTTGTCTGGCAGGCCGGACCTTTAAGCGATCCGCGGTTACAGTCACGCTTTGATGAAATAATAAAACGCCTGGGTGATTTACCGGATGGATATGTTACGGAGATCAACCTGGCTGCCGAAGACTGGATATATACCCTGGGCACTAACATGCAACAGGGCTTGTTGTTGTTTATCGATTACGGTTTTGCGCAACACGAGTTTTACCACCCCCAACGGACGCAAGGGACCTTGATGTGTCATTACCGTCATCGTGCCCATGCTGATCCATTGATCCTGGTTGGATTGCAGGACATTACCGCCCATATTGATTTCACTGCCATGGCGGACAGTGCGCTTGCAGCAGACATGAATGTTGCCGGGTACACTACCCAGGCACATTTTCTGTTGGGTAGCGGGTTGACAGAACTGGTGGCGCAGATTGAGGGAGATGCGGCACAACAACTGGA
The DNA here is from genome assembly GCA_965368945.1 of uncultured Gammaproteobacteria bacterium. Classification (GTDB taxonomy): domain Bacteria; phylum Pseudomonadota; class Gammaproteobacteria; order UBA6429; family Thiohalophilaceae; genus JAHEIJ01. The sequence continues at coordinate 6,440 of CBDUOW010000015.1, read as the reverse complement.
GTTGGCCAATCAGGTTAAACGCCTGACTTTGCCACAGGAGATGGGTGAACTTTTCAAGGTCATGGCGCTAACGAAAAATCTTCGTATTAACATGCCGGGTTTCATGTTACGTGATCTGCGGAATAGTTTATAAGTGAGTTTTGCGCATTGTTATGGTGAAAACGTTTACTGCATTTTATGCTGAGCAGAAACATATTGACTTTAGATGCGCTAAGCTTCGTAATACTTTCACTTGTAATTTTAGTACATATTAAATTTGCTCCATGAGCTTGATCCATATTATTGTGCTCGCCCTGGTGCAGGGGCTGACAGAATTTCTGCCCGTTTCCAGTTCGGCGCATCTTATCCTGGTGCCAGTTCTGAGTGACTGGCCCGATCAGGGCCTGGCGTTTGATGTGGCGGTACACGTTGGTACATTAACTGCGGTGATGTGGTACTTTCGGCATGAAGTCATTCATATGACGCATGACTGGTTTGACTCCTGCCGGCAACGACAACAGGTGGGAGAAAGCCGTCTCGCCTGGGCCGTAATCTGGGGTTCTGTCCCGGTAATGGTAGCCGGCTTGCTGCTGCATGATCTGGTTGATACCGTATTTCGCAGTCCATTGGTGATTGCCTGGGCGACCATCGGGTTTGGACTGCTACTCTGGGCCGCAGATCTGCTGGGACAGCGTCAACGTGATGAACATCACCTGACCTGGCGAGATGTGGTTGTCATTGGATTGGCCCAGGCACTGGCATTGATTCCCGGCACATCACGTTCAGGAATTACCATGACTGCCGGCTTGTTTATGGGATTGACGCGTGAGGCGGCGGCACGATTTTCATTTTTGCTTTCCATTCCCACTATCTTGATGGCGGGGGGCTATAAGGGCCTGCAGCTGGTTAATGAGGCCTCAAGCGTTGACTGGTCAGCCATGATTATTGGTGTAGGCTTGTCAGCCCTGACCGCTTACCTGTGTATACATCTATTTCTGAAATTGTTGGAGCGAATTGGTATGCTCCCGTTTGTGCTCTATCGCCTGTTGCTGGGAGGAGTGCTGCTATACTTTTTTATATGATCGGGAAGCCCCCCTATGCCCGTTATTTCGACTATTAACAGCGAACTACATTTGCTGGAGCATTGTTGCCGCGGCAGCGTACAGGCGGTGGAATTTATCGAGGCCTTTGATGCAGCCATGGAGCTGCCTGGTTTCGAGCGCAGTATGTCAGTGCTCTGGGACTTGCGCGATGCCAGGATAGACGCCAAGCCGGAGGAAATTCAGGCCCTGGTGACTCATGTGGGCTTGAAACGGGAACATCGCGGTACGGGTTATCGCCTCGCGGTGGTAGCCGGGGATACGATGCTGATCATGCTGGCGGATATCTTTAAAGCCCTGTCCAGTCCACTCTCCTTTCAAGTCAGGGTTTTTCGTGACATAGATGAGGCGCGAAGCTGGATAGGCGCAACCAACTAATATTTCCATTATTTTTTTCAGTAATACATCCGTGAAAGAACGTCATCAGCAGGATCAGGTTTATGCCACACCAAAATCGATGATTGTCGATTTTGCGTTTGATGAGACGGTGGCGAAAGTTTTCCCCGATATGATACGTCGTTCAGTGCCGGGGTATGAATCCATTATCGCGCTAACTGGCCTGCTGGCCGAACAATACGCGCAACCTGACAGTCTGTGTTATGACCTGGGCTGTTCGCTGGGTGCGGCAACGCTTGCGATGCGAAGTCGCATACAACTGTCTGGTTGTCGCATCATTGCCGTTGATAACGCCGAAGCCATGACCAGCCGCTGCCGGCAACATATTCAAGAGGCAGGTGAAGGGATCGAGGTGGATGTTATCTGTGGCAATATTCAGGATGTCATCATTGAGAATGCATCCGTTGTGGTCATTAATTTCACCTTGCAGTTTATTGAATCGGGTGATCGGTTGGATTTATTAGAAAAGATTTATGCGGGTTTGCGTCCTGGTGGTGCGTTGTTGTTGTCGGAGAAGATCGCGTTTTCGGATAATGCGGAACAACAACGTATGGATGTACTCCATATCGCCTTCAAGAAAGCCAACGGCTATAGCGATCTGGAGATCAGCCAGAAACGCAGTGCGCTGGAAAATGTACTGGTTCCGGATACCCTCGAACAGCATTACCAACGGCTGCAGTCCGCTGGTTTCAGTCGTATCGATAACTGGTTTCGCTGTATTAATTTCATTTCTTTACTGGCCGTCAAGTAATGGACATATCTGAACTGCTGATTGAGATGCAGCAGGGTCAATTACAATCCTGGGCTGAGCAGCTACCTGCACAAATTGCCAAAGGTTTGAATCCCAGGCGCTATGGTGATTTACCTCGCTGGCAGGCTGCGCTGGCGGCTTTGCCGCATGTGACCCCTTCTTCCATTGAGCTGGACATCGGGTGTTTGCTTATCGGTGAGTCAAATGATGTAAGCAGCAGCGTTCAGCATCAAATCGAAACTACCCTGCGACAATTACATCCGTGGCGCAAGGGCCCCTATGATGTCTTTGGCATTCATATCGATACTGAATGGCGTTCCGACTGGAAATGGGATCGACTCAAGGATCAAATCCAGCCTTTGACCGGACGACGTGTTCTCGATGTGGGTTGCGGCAACGGTTATTACTGTTGGCGTATGCATGCTGCGGGTGCCAGGCAGGTCATCGGGATTGACCCTACGCCGTTGTTTATCATGCAGTTTCAGGCATTAAAGCATTTCATCGGCCAGGCACCAGTCCATGTTTTGCCGCTGGGGATCGATGATGTACCGCCTCAACTTGAAGCCTTTGATACGGTGTTTTCCATGGGCGTGTTGTATCACCGACGCTCACCTGTAGATCATATCTTGCAGTTGCGGGATTGCCTCAAACCAGGAGGCGAGCTGGTTCTGGAAACCCTGGTGATCGAGGGCGATGACAATGCTGTGCTGTTACCGGAGGATCGTTATGCCCGTATGGGTAACGTGTGGTTCATTCCTTCTGTTGCGATGCTGGAAAAGTGGTTGCGTCGTTGCAAACTGGAGAATATCAAGCTGGTGGACATCACGACGACAACGCTCGACGAACAACGCAGTACCGACTGGATGACCTTTCAGTCATTAAAGGATTTTCTCGAATCTGGCAACGCCACTAAAAGTATCGAAGGTTATCCGGCGCCACGGCGTGCAATCCTGACGGCAAGCAAACCGTGATACGCACTTATTCCCATTCCAGTTCTTCATAAACCCGCTGGGCGTTGCGCCCTTTCAGGTTTTCGTAATTCAACAGGAAGCTGAACTTTGACTGGTCCAGCTTGCCGATATCTTCAATGCCACGACCTGCTTCCATAAAATCAGCAACTGCCTGGCGCAGGAACACAAGGTAATCATAACTATGGGCAGTAGCTTCCTGCAGGTTACTAACATGTCCGTGGCCGGGTACAACAACTCTGGGCTTTAGTGCTGCCATAGCCTCAAAGGCAGTCACCCAGCTTTTGCTGTTAGACGCCGGGGAGATGCTCAACATCCGTTGTACATAAACAATGTCACCGGAAAAAACAATACGCTGTTGCGGCAGCCAGATAAAACTGTCCCCCGGTGTGTGGGCCTGGCCGGCATGATGGACTTCGAATTTAGTCTTGCCAAGCGTAAAATTCAGGCTCTCGTCAAAAGTTTCATCGGCATAGACAGCTTCAGTATTCTGCAGGCCGGCATCTCCCACCAGATTGCCAAGCATGATGAACTGGTCCTGGCTGCGGGCTTTTTGGTCAGCAACTGCCTTGCTACTGGCAATAATTCTGGCACCCTGTTTTTTGAAGTAACCATTGCCCAGCCAGCGATGATCCTGGCTGCCGGAATTAATGACGATTTTAACAGGCTGGTCGGTAACGCTTTTGATAAGGGCATGAATTTCAGCCGCGCCTTTATAAGTCCCGCCGGAGTCAATGATGACGACGCCATCGGAGGTTATTACAAAACCAAAGGTGGCATTGTTGCCATAATTTTCGGGCGAACGATTACCGAGCGGGCCGATAACAGCGTATACATCATTTTCTATTTGTTGGAGTTGTAATGTTTCTGTGGCATTTGCTGAAGAGAAAAGACTCGCCAACACAACAAATAAAAGAAAGAAGCCGTTCAGGTTTTTGAGGTTGTGCATTATTCTTCCAGTAATGAGCGATCAAGCAGTATTAAAATTAAATCCCAGACGCATTATTTTGTGAATCGCAATAATTCAACCAGTAACAGATACCCGGGCAGACAATCCATGGTATCACGTAGTAGACGCTTAAATACCAGAAGCTGAAGAGGAAAAGCCAGCCATACTCCAGGTAGAGAGCACAATATAAGTAGTCATATATCAATAACGGTGCGGATATGTAGAAGGCCAGCCAGAGTGAAAATCGCATTCTATATGTATGTGAGGTGTTCTTTAATATCCAATATATAAGGATTGATAAAGGAATAAGCAGTAATATATCGAATAGCAACATGAAGAGGAACGAGTATTGTTGGTAATACTCAGGGAATCCAATCAGCCAAAACAAGACCCAGACAAAAGACACTGTAGCCAGAATCCGGAAGTGAGTACGGGGCTTCATCTTTCTTGCGGGGGGAAGTACGACGATAGTATCCCGACAAAATTTATACTGGATAACTGGCCTGGTTATCTAAACCTGAAACGGCAGCGGTAATTGCCCGAGACAGTTATTGTTGCTCCCTCTCAAACACATTTCTTTCTTTCAAAGGAGGGTTCACTTTCTATCCAGTTCCTTGCATCGTCCATATTAGAAAAAGTCTTACTCGGAAATCCGTTCCTGATGCAGGAATCTGAAATATAATGATATATGCTGTCAATGCCATTTAGAGTCCGTGCGGAACCAATAAGTGCGACACTTTGGTTCGAGTTAATGTTGGCTTCTTCCATATCCTGTAAGACAAGCTTTTCAATATCCGCAGTCTTCATTTCCAAAGCGTCGACGTTTGTGAAGTCCCAGATTTGGTAGCGAAGCTTCTTGTCTCGATCTTTATCGTAAATATGTTGATTAATTCGGGTCAATTCATTTCCTGTAATTGCACCAAATAAAGTAACTACTACGCCAGCGCCTTGATGCTCAATATTAACTTCGTGTGACATAGATAAAGCTCTCGATTATGACCGTTGATTGTGCCGACCGATTAATATTCAGTCTGTAATTCTATATTGCATAAGAGAACTATAGGTGTATTTAATAAAAAATGTAAGCCTTAATCCATGATGTCAAATGTCATATATTTAGCGACAAGCGTATAGGCACTTTGTTATAGGAAAAACAGACTATATATCGGAGATTGAAGTGGAGGGCATGTATCGGGGCGTGCCCAGATGACTGAAAAGTATCTGATTCGTATACAGGAAGTATAATTATAACAGGTGATATAAATGTCCAGATAATACTCTGCGATATATCAGAATATTGTTAACTATGAAATTTCATTGCGGTTGTTCCCACTTGCCCTTGGGGGTCATTGGTCGCTCTAAAATAGCGGTAGCTTTTTGTGTTAAATCGGATTGCATTTCGGTTGGCGGGCTGCCCAGTTCGGAAATTCGTTTGATTAGATCGATAGCGGAAATGGCCTGCTCTTTTGTGAAATTGTCCAAACTGGGTTTGAGTACCTTATCAAGTTGATCCCGAACTTCATCACCTTTCCCAAGCAGATGACTGCTGGAAATCAGCAGACCGGCGGCATCCCTTTTGGATAATTGAAATTCGTTTTCAAAAATCGACAGGATAGCCTGTTTTTCCTCTGAACTCATATCGCCATCGGCCTTTGCGGTAGCAGTAATAAGTAATGCAGTAGCCTCCATGGGGCCTTCAAGGATAAAGATGGGATTTGCTTCGTACTGCTTACTCCATTTTCTGCGCCGCTGCCACAGGAATGGATTCAGGCCGCCGAGATCGATACCCATCTCAGCCAGGCGGTGCAATAACCAGAGTATGGTTACGATGGATCCGAGTAGACCTATAATGACATGCATGGATTTATCCTCCGCTTATTGGATACCGACGGTAAACTGGACGTCAAAGAAACCGCCGGAACCATTCATACTGCCTGTCGGTCGCTGACGAATACAGGTTACATTTGGATCATAGCCGTTCGTGTCTGCTGTTGGCGCAGTACCGATGAAACTCGCATTGTCGCAGGCGTTAGGAGCTGCGACGAACGAATACTCAAAAGCTGCTACGGTCAGGCCACTGCTGGTCGAACCATCAGCAAATGAAGGAGCGATGCAATTCCCCACGGTTGCAACACAAAGCTGTGTATTGTTTGGTATGGCGTCTTTCACATCCACTGTGTTGTTATCAGCCGCTCCAAAAGCGGTATTGGTGACTCGTATGCTGTAAAGAATGTGCGCGCCTGGAATATTAAAGGGATTAGTCGTCCCGTTAATAGGATCGTAAGTGGTTTGTTGTG
>CBDUOW010000014.1:0-16644 GCA_965368945.1 uncultured Gammaproteobacteria bacterium | reverse complement strand
TCCGCCATGGAAAGTTCTCGACAACAGGCAAAGTCCTCTTCTAACATTGTTTCGACATCCGTAGCGAATTTTTTATCGTAAACTAACAACGTAATTTCAAAATTTAAGCGAAAAGATCGATTATCCAGATTGGCTGTTCCCACTCCCGCAAGGTTATCGTCCACCAGGAAAACTTTCTGATGTAAAAACCCGTGCGTATAGCGATAGACTTTAATACCGACGGGGACGGTTTCTTCCAGAAATGAAAAACTGGCCAGATAGACCAGTTTATGATCCGGGTTTTCCGGCAACATGATACGCACATCCACACCGCGCAAAGCGGCGAGTTGCAATGCAGCTAATACTACGTCATCCGGCACAAAGTAGGGACTGACAATCCAGACGCGCTTTTTTGCACGATTAATCAATTCGCCAAACAACAAGCTGCATGTTTCGAGCTCGTCAGCCGGGCCGGTCGGTATAACCAATACCCGTTCAGACAATGTTTCGTTGCATACTTGCGGTATGCCAACTGGCAACATTTCATGCTTCATCCAGTACCAGTCCTCCTGAAAGGCTAACTGGATTGCCAGCACAGCCGGGCCTTTGATTTCCATGTGCGTATCGCGCCAGGGGGTCAGCTTGGGATGTTTGCCCATATACTCATCACCGACATTCAGACCGCCCACATAAGCCGTATGCCCGTCCACCACCACAATCTTGCGATGGTTACGGAAGTTGATCCGGAAAAAATGCCCTCTACCTTTACTGCTGCCGCTAAAGGGGCTGGTGTTAATACCGGCTTTTTTCATTGCCGTTATATACGAAGAGGGGAGTGCGTGCGATCCTACTGCATCATAAAGAAAATAGACCGTTACGCCTTCACGGGCCTTGCTGATTAATTCTTGCTGTAACTGCCGCCCCAGCATGTCGTTTTTGACAATATAAAACTGAACCAGGAGGTATTCGCGTGCGCTTCGAATGCCATTGAAAATGGCTTCAAAAGTTGCTTCGCCGTCAATCAGTAACCGGCTCTGGTTGTGCGCCAGAAACGGCATGTGTGCCAACCTTTCAAACACCTCCAGATCACACTCGTCTGCCTCAAATTCAGCTCGAAATGTTGAAGGTAATTGCGTGACAATATCCTGCACTTCACGCTGCAACGGTTGGTTCTCATCGCGTCGCGCATTGACATAACCGGAAAATTTTCTGCCGCCAAATATCAAATAAAAGGGGAGTCCCAGAACCGGGAACATCACAAGAAACAAGGACCAGGCGATCGCCCCTTGTGGCGTTCTCGCCGTAAGCAAGGCATCGATTGCCGCAATGATGCCAACTATATATAAGAGGCTTAGAACAGCTGCAATCAGTTCCGGCAAATATTCTGGCATACTCAATAATCCATTGATTTGAATTTCATTGACTCATCATCGTGGAAAGCTTGTAATGACGTTCTTCTATTGTTAATCCGGCCAGTTTTTCCATTTGTTGATAAAAAAGCGGTAAATTTGAATCAGCCTTGTCCAAGTACGTTTTCATTGCCGGAACATACTCATTATAGGTTGCTACCAACGCAAGGTGGGCATTGTTTAATGGCTGCGCCATCCAGGCATCATAGCGTTTATCATTTTTCCAACCGTTTTTAAGTTTCTGGTAATCTACTTTTAGTTCACGAAATATTGCCTGTTTTTTTCTGCGCATCAAATCTGGCTCATATGCTTCGTCATAAAGCTGCTGCAGTTTTTCACGCGTCTGCTTTAGCAAACCATGGAATTCGCCGCGTCGTTTTTCAGCTTGCAGATACGCTTCATAGGCCCGAGCATCGCCGCGAGATATGAACCAGCGTTGCACGCCTTCCTGTGCGACAACCGTCGCAAACGCTTCATTGAATGCCGTATCATCCTGCACATAGAGTTGTTGATGCGCCAGCTCGTGAAATAACACTCCCACCCGCATGGCCTCATCACGATACAGCATGGTATTCAGCAACGGATCATCAAACCAGCCGATTGTTGAATAGGCCCGCGCCCCGGCCACATAAGTATCCATACCTTTCACCTGTAGTGTCTGCGCGTATTTCTGGGCTGTGGCTTTGTCAAAGTAACCGCGGTAACTCACACAACCCGCAAACAGAAAACACCACTGCTGCGCTGATACGGAAAATTCCTCGGTGGCAATGACATTCCATATAACATAGTCACGGCCGATATCGACGTAATCACGATAACTATTATTATCAGGCAAGCCTAATTCATCACTGGCAAAATCGCGTGCACGCTGCATTTCGACCAAGCGAGCACGTAATTCAACGTCCAGATCTTCTCTGGCCAGTAGTTCACTGATTGGTTGCTCCCGATTGAGAATATCCGTATGGCCATCAACTGCCTGCCAGTAATACTCCATCGCACTGCAGCCTGCGACAGCGAGACTGACGAATAGCAACAGACAGGAACGCAACCATTTCATATTTTTCTGTTCATAATAAACGTGGCCAAATACCGATACACCTGACTCTGGTTACTCTATTATTAATAACACACTCTGGCAGGACTTTTTTATGGACACTGGTGTCATTTCTGATCCCAAGGCAATACTGGATGAAGTTAGCTCACGCATTAGCGAGGTCATTCTCGGTAAGCATATCCCTATACGGCTGGCGCTGGCTTGCCTGTTGGCACGTGGCCACCTGCTGATTGAAGACATACCGGGTGTAGGAAAAACCACCCTGGCACATGCCCTGGCGAGTACGCTTGGCCTGCAGTTTTCCCGCATTCAATTTACCAGCGACCTGTTACCAGCAGATATTCTCGGGATTTCAGTCTATGAGCAAGCCACAGGTAGCTTTGCCTTTCACCCGGGACCCATTTTTGCCCAGGTGGTATTAGCGGATGAAGTTAATCGCGCCACCCCCAAAACCCAGAGCGCCCTGCTGGAATCCATGGAAGAACTCCAGGTCACCATGGAAGGAGAGACCCGCAAATTACCTGACCCATTTTTCGTGATCGCGACCCAAAACCCAACCTACCAAATTGGCACCTTCCCGTTACCAGAATCCCAGCTGGATCGTTTCCTGATGCGGATCCACCTCGGCTATCCTGACACTCAGGCCGAACGGGCCTTGCTTGCCGGTCAGGATCGACGCCGCATGCTGCCGAACATTTCTCCTGTCCTGAATCCGGCTCAATTGGTGCAGTTGCAAACCCAACTCGAAAAGATCCATGTCTCGGCTGCACTACTGGATTACGTGCAAGTCCTGCTTGGTTATAGCCGTCAGGCCGCCGATTTTGCCATGGGACTGTCTCCTCGTGCCGGGCTTGCGTTACTGCGAGCGGCCCGTGCCTGGGCCATGTTGGAAGGACGCGATCATATTCTTCCTGATGATATCCAGATGGTCCTGCCCTCGGTAGTCAACCATCGGCTTCGTAGCGCCACCGATAGCGAAACGGGTTCAACGGAAAACCTTTCCCGCCTGTTGCTGGAAGTTCCCATACCCTGAGTTCTACGGTGCTTCAACAACTGCAACAACGGTTAAATTTTCGACGCTTCTTCGTCGGTGAAGGACCCCAGGCACCACCTTATCAGTTGCATCGCCGTAACGTGTATATCCTGCCTACCAGGCATGGATTGATGTTTGCTGTATTACTATTGCTAATGCTGATCGGCGCCATTAATTACAACAATAGTCTCGCCTATCTGATGACTTTTTTACTTGCCAGTCTTAGCATCGTAGCGATCCTCCACACTTATCGTAACTTGTTGCGACTCTCCCTGACCTCCGGGCATATTGAACCACGCTTTGCAGGTGAGACGCTGACCATTCCCGTTCGCGTCGATAACCGCCAGGGCCCTGCGCGACTCGCGATTGAAATCTACTTTCCTGGAGAAAATCCCGGCGTGGTGGATATCGAGGGTCAGCAGCAGCAAAACATCGATCTCGAAATTATTCCCCAACGTCGAGGTCATCACTTACTCAATCGTTTTACTATCGCAACCCGCTTTCCACTCGGCCTGTTCCGTGCCTGGGCGCATGTAAATCTGAAACACTACTACCTTGTGTATCCCCGACCTGCCGCTATCAGCCAGTTACCCGCCGATTCCCTTTACAAGCTCAGGGTCACCGGGGATCAAGGCGTTGGCGCCGATGATTTTGCCGGGCTGCGTCCTTATCATAGTGGCGATTCGCTACGCCATATACACTGGAAGGTAGCGGCCCGGCAACAAGGCCTGCTCACGAAACAATTCGGTGGGGATCGAAGTGAAGAGCTCTGGCTTGATTGGTCAAGTTTACCGGATGTACCGCTGGAACAACGCCTCTCCATCTTGACCCGCTGGGTGCTGCTGGCCGAACGGGAAGGGAAGAGTTACGGCCTACGTTTGCCGGGCCTGCTGCTGGAACCCGGTCGCGGCGGCCCCCATCGTCATCAATGTCTAAAAGCGCTGGCTGAATACCACCCCGAGGTCCTGCATGACTGACGGTAAGCTCCAGCGACTGCCCCCGTCAACAATGCTGATCCTGTTGTCGGTATTCATGGTGCTAATACCGCTAGTCCCACATATACCGCTCTGGTTGACCCTGTTTTGTGTGTTATTGATCGTCTGGCGACTGCTGCATGATCTGGGGCACTTGCCATTACCGGGGTTCTTTGTTCGACTTGTGCTGATCCTGATGGCTCTTGCCGTCATCATAATCAGTTATTACACCCTGTTTGGTCGTACTGCTGGCTCGGCATTTCTTGCCTTATTGTTGTGCATGAAGTTATTGGAAATGCGCAACCAGCGCGATCGTATGGTGGTCGTTTTTCTTGCCAGTTTCATGGTGGTTCTTGGTTTTCTCTTCAGTCAGACTCTCTTGACTGGCCTCTACATGGTCTTCGAAGTTATTATTCTCACTTCCGCGTTGATTAGTATTAATCACCAACCTGCCTCGTATGACTCATATATAACAACCAATAAAAACTACCTGCGGCTGGCAAGCCGCATGTTATTACAGGCCGCGCCCTTGAGCTTGTTGCTGTTTGTTCTGTTTCCCCGGGTACCTGGCCCCTTGTGGGGTTTGCCAGAAGATGTCGCAAGCGCAACGACCGGACTGTCTGAGGAAATGTCACCGGGTCGTATCAGTCAACTTAGTGACAACGATGGCGTTGCCTTTCGAGTCAGGTTCAAAGGTAAAATTCCCAAAAGATCTGAACTATACTGGCGAGGGCCGGTACTCTGGCGCTTTAACGGCGTAAGTTGGGATTCACCCCGGTCTCAACTCACGTTACGTCTTGAAACCGAATATGAGAAATTTGGCCCTGCGGTTGAGTACACACTTACACTCGAACCTCATCAACAACGGTGGTTGTTTGCCCTGGATCTGCCGGCGATTATACCTGCTAAAAGTCGCATGTCTTCCGAGTTACAGATCCTTTCCTTACACGTGATCGATAAGGTTACACGCTATGACATGCGCTCCTATACCAATTACCGTATTGAGTCGGACGCGCCGCAAAATTTACAACGCTATCTCGCAGTACCGCCAAACATTGCGCCCCGCTCACAACAATTGATAAACGCATGGCTTCATGACTCGCCCGATAAAAGCCAACTTATTCAAACCGCTTTGCAGTACTTCAGAAATGAGGAATTTTATTATTCCCGCAAACCACCCTTACTGTTTGATGACCCGGTGGACGAATTTCTGTTCCAGACTCGCAAAGGTTATTGTGAACATTTTGCTTCGAGTTTTACCGTCATGATGCGCCAGGCCGGCATTCCGGCCCGGGTTGTTACCGGTTATCTGGGGGGGGAAATGAATCCGCTTTCAGATTACATGATCGTTCGTCAATCCGATGCCCATGCCTGGTCGGAAGTCTGGTTGGCGGGGCAAGGCTGGTTACGGGTCGATCCTACCAGCGTGGTTCCGCCTGAACGGATCGAAAATGACGCGGATTTATTTCGAAGACAGTCACAAGCCAGCCAAGAGCGCCAATTGATTGAGCTTACCTGGCTCGCTCAGTCATTCCGGCAAACACGCTATGCCTGGGATGCCGTTAACAATCGTTGGAACCAATGGGTCATTGGATTTAATGAAAAGCGCCAACTGGCATTACTATCTTCTCTGGGACTACCCAATATCTCGTGGCGGGGGATGACCTTATTATTATTTACAATGATGGCCGGCGTCTTAATGATTGTCGGTTTTTATTTACTACGCAGCAATAAACAACATCTGGATCCGGTCAGCAAACTTTATCAACATTATCAAATGAAACTGGTGCCGCTTGGTCTTTCTAAATATGGATATGAATCAGCAATATCCTTTGCCGCACGAATTAAATCTACTCGACATGATTTGGCGCATGAAGTCGATATCATAACCATTCTTTATAACAAACTGCGTTATACGGCCCATCCGCCGCACTACCTTTATGAAAAACTCGAATCGGCGGTTAAACAATTTCAACCAAAACGTCTACGCTGAAACTTTATTTTCCAATACAAAAACTGCTAAAGATGCGTCCAAGTAATTCATCACTGGTTACTTCCCCGGTAATTTCTCCCAAGACCTGTTGCGCCAGCCTTAATTCCTCGGCGAGTAACTCAGCGGCATGTTGCGTTTGTAGTTGCTCTTTGCCTTTTTCAATATGTGACTTTGCCCGCTCCAACGCATCCAGGTGACGACGTCGCGCCATAAACAAGCCCTCGCTGGAGCCGTGATAGCCGACACGGGTCTTAAGATGGTCGCGTAAAAGATCGATGCCCAGGCCATTTTTTGCGGACAGTTTTACTTTTACACCGATTTCATCTTCAAGTATTTCAACCTCTGAGCCTGTCAGATCAATTTTATTGAACACCCGGGTTACCGGTAACTGGTGCGGCAGCTGATCAAGAATCAGTTGTTCACCATCGCTAAAGCCAACTTGATCATCCAGTAACAACAGCACACAGTCTGCAAATTCGATTTCTTGCCAAGTTCGTCGTATCCCTTCCAGTTCCACCACATCGCCACTTTCGCGCAGGCCAGCCGTGTCGATGATGTGTAACGGCAACCCATCGATATTGATTTCTTCCTTTAATACATCCCGAGTCGTGCCGGGTACCTCGGTGACGATGGCGGATTCTCGCCCGGCGAGGGCATTTAACAGACTGGATTTACCGGTATTGGGCTGACCTGCCAGTACAATACGCATGCCTTCGCGCAACAACTGCCCCTGGTGGGCGGTGTCCATAACCTGCTCAAACTCGCTGAGTAAAAATTTCAGTTTTTCCGTAATGCGTTCATCGGCCAGAAAGTCGATTTCCTCTTCCGGAAAATCGATAGCGGCTTCAACAAACATACGCAGTTCGGTCAGTGTTTGTACCGTGGCATGCACCCAGTTGGAAAACACCCCCTGCAAGGATTGCGTGGCAGAGCGGGCGGCTTGTTCCGAGCCAGCCTCGATGAGATCGGCTATTGCCTCGGCCTGGGCCAGGTCAATTTTGTCATTCAGAAAGGCCCGTTCGCTGAATTCGCCGGGCCGCGCCAATCGTGCTCCCAACTGCAGTGTCTGCTGCAACAATAGATCCAGCACTATCGGACCGCCATGGCCCTGCAATTCGAGTACGTCTTCGCCGGTAAAGGAATGGGGGTTGGGAAAATACAGGGCAAGGCCACTATCAATCACTCTGCCATCCAGATCATGAAAGGGCAGATAATCCGCTTGCCGTGGCGCTGGCAGTTTACCGAGCATGGCATTTGCGATATTTGCCGCTTCTGGTCCTGAAATTCGTATGATTCCAACCCCGCCACGCCCGGCCGGGGTGGCCAGGGCGGCAATCGTGTCAGACTGACCGGCTTTGTGGTTCATCGCCTCAAGCAAGCGAGCGGGATTAACTCTTGATAACCATCCGGGTGATATACCACTGCTGGGCAATGGAAAGGGTATTATTCACCACCCAGTAGAGTACCAGGCCGGCCGGGAAGAACAGGAAAAAGACCGTAAACACAAAGGGCAATGCCATCATGACCTTGGCCTGAATCGGATCGATGGGGGCGGGGTTGAGTCTTTGCTGAATCAGCATGGTGGCGCCCATCAGTATGGGTAACACAAAGTAGGGGTCCTTGGTCGACAAGTCTGTGATCCACAGGATCCATGGCGCCTGACGCAATTCCACACTTTCCAGCAGCATCCAGTAAAGCGCAATAAACACCGGTATTTGCACCAGTATCGGCAAACAACCACCGAGTGGATTAATCTTTTCTTTTTTATAGATGTCCATCATGGCCTGGTTAAGCTTCTGGCGATCATTGCCGTACTGCTCTTTGATGGCCTGCAACCTGGGTTGCACCTTACGCATATGCGCCATGGACTTATAGCTGGTTTCTGACAGCTTGTAGAACACGATCTTGATCAGCAGGGTCAGCAAAACAATGGCCCAACCCCAGTTACCTACAAAGCCATGGATTTTTTCCAGTAACCAGAACAGTGGTTTGGCAATAATGGTGAGGATGCCATAATCCACTGTCAATTCCAGACCTGGTGCGACCTCTTCCAGCACGTGCTGTATTTTTGGCCCGACATACAGCTGGCTGTTAACGCGCTGGCTTGACTGGGGCGCGACACGCATTTCTTCCGCGGCTTTCATTCCCAGAACATAGATTTCACGCGGCAAGGCCTTGGAGTAATAGGTATATGGTGCATCATTCACCGGCACCCAGGCACCGAGGAAATAATGCTGGATCATGGCAGCCCAACCCCCGGTTATTTCCCGGCTAAGGTCTTCATCTTCCATGGTCCCGAATTTAATTTTCTCGTATTTTTCCGCATCACTCCAAATGACCCCGCCCGTATAGGTATAGGTCGCACCCAGTCCGCCGGAAGGCTCTTCGCCACTGCGCTGCAGTTGTTGGTAAAGGTTCCCTAGCCAGGGCTGTGTGGTGGGGTTTTGAACCTGATTCTGAACTTCGATAACATAACTGTCCGGCTGGAAAACATATGTCTTGTTGAACTTCACCCCTTCCGGGCTGGTCCAGTCCAGAATGGCGCGCGTTACGCCCTGCTCATCTTTTTCAACCCGGCCCTGATAAGTGGTGTGATGATTCGGCGCGGCGACATAAATGCCGTCATCACGTGATTTTTTATTGGCAAATCCCGACTGAGCGATGAAAAGCAGGGGCAGGCTATCGTTCATCAGGCGAAACGGCACGTCGGGATCTTCCGGTTTATCCGGGTACTCAAGCAGGTCGACCTGACGCAAATCACCGCCGTGGGTGTCGATAACCGCACGAATCACATCGGTCTTAATTTCCAGTGACTCAGACCGTTGTACCACCTCATCACTGCCCGGGACCTGGGCCTGGGGTTGTGCGACTGGACGGGACTCTGCCCCCACAGGCACATCCGCCTGCGCTTTTGATGCGGATGATTGCTCTGTCACAACCGGCACTGCGGGAGGAGGATTGACCTCTCGCTGCCAGGCCTCCCACAGAAGGAAAAGCACCAGGCTGAGGCCAACAAAAAGCAGGAGTCTTTGCGTGTCCATTTATATGTCTTCTTTTTTTTCAGGAACGGGATCGTGGCCGCCTTCATGCCAGGGATGACAGCAACCAACGCGTTTAATTGATAACCAGCTGCCCCTAAACACACCAAAGCGACCAATAGCGGTCTGCGCGTACTCAGAACAACTTGGGTAAAATCGGCAGTTATTGCCAAGAAACGGACTGATCAAGTAGCGATATGCGCCGATCAGGTAGATAAAGATTTTTCGCATTATTTCTTCAGCCTGTCCCACAACTTATCCAGATCTTGCAGGAAAGTGGGGTTAGCCACCCGGGAAGCACCAGCTCGTACCAGTACAACTAAATCCAATCCTGCCAAGCGGGTCTGATTGTACCGGAAACTTTCTCGAATTAGTCGTTTGATTCGATTACGTATAACGGCATGTTTAATTTGCCGTTTGGGTACCGCCAAACCAAGACGTGCAATTTCTTTTCCGTTAGGTCGGGCAAGCACGGTGAGGTAGGAATTACCGGCCTTGACCGGTTTATCGAAAACGTACCTGAATTCCGACGGGTTTAAGAGCCTGTTTTGTCGGGTAAACCGTCTGAAAGGTTTTTCTGGAACCAAACCTTAGGCGCTGAGAATCTTCCGGCCTTTGGCACGACGTGCATTGATAATGGCACGACCGGCACGAGTGCGCATCCGCGCACGGAAACCATGGGTACGCTTACGTTTCAGATTGCTGGGCTGGAATGTTCTTTTCATGACTTAAACCGTTGTTTATGTAACAAATTACTGGCCACCATTCGGGTAGCAATATGCACTCAAAAAGGGCCGCAACAATACTGCCGAACTGCCTCGCTGTCAACCGGATCACGGAAAATGATGCTTATTGCGTAACTGAATAGGGTGTGGATAACTTTCATTTTCCGGTATACACTGCTTTCTTGTTCAGTCGTCTCGGCTGGACCTACTCTGGCTTTTCTGTATCTTTGTCTACCGGTGGGGTATTTGTGTGTCTCAGTCACTCTGGGATCAATGTCTTGATCGTCTTGAGAGCGAGCTCTCAGCACAGCAATTCAATACATGGATCCGCCCCTTGCATGCCGTTCAAAGTTCCGACAATTTTCGCTTGCTCGCTCCAAATCAATTTGTACTTGATTGGATAAACGAAAACTTTTTCGTTAGAATACAAGAACTTATTACACAACTTAATGGCCTGGAAATTCCGGTGCGCCTGGAGGTTGGTAGCCAAACGATTACCCAAGCTAGCGAATCAAGTAAGCCTCAGTCCTCCCCGGCAACCTATGCCAAAAAACAACGAAATAGCAGCCTGAACCCGAATTATACCTTTGACACTTTTGTGGAAGGGAAATCCAATCAGCTTGGGCGTGCCGCTTCCTTTCAAGTAGCCGAAAACCCGGGCAAAGGCTATAACCCGTTGCTCATCTATGGGGGGGTTGGCCTGGGTAAGACTCACTTGATGCACGCGGTGGGAAACATGCTTCTGCAACACCACCCCGATGCCAACGTTATATACCTGCATTCTGAACGCTTCGTTGCTGAAATGGTAAAAGCCCTGCAGCACAACAAGATGAATGAATTCAAAGGCTATTATCGTACCGTAGATGCACTACTTATCGATGATATCCAGTTTTTTGCCGGGAAAGAACGCTCCCAGGAAGAGTTTTTCCACACATTTAATGCCCTGTTGGAAGGAGAGCAACAAGTCATCATGACCTGTGATCGCTATCCTAAGGAAGTTGATGGTCTGGAAGAACGCTTGAAATCACGCTTTGGTTGGGGATTACCTGTCGCAATTGAGCCGCCGGAATTGGAAACCCGTGTCGCTATTCTTATGAAAAAAGCACAACTTTCAGGAGTCGACTTGCCTAATGAGGTCGCTTTTTTTATTGCCAAGCGGATTCGCTCAAATATCCGTGAATTGGAAGGTGCCTTACGTCGGGTTATTGCTAATGCCCAGTTTACAGGCCGACCCATTACCCTTGATTTTGCAAAAGAAGCTTTGCGTGATCTTTTGGCTATCCAGGATAAACTCGTCACTATTGAAAACATTCAAAAAACGGTCGCCGAATATTATAAAATCCGTGTTGCCGATATACA
This sequence comes from uncultured Gammaproteobacteria bacterium, assembly GCA_965368945.1. Taxonomy (GTDB): domain Bacteria; phylum Pseudomonadota; class Gammaproteobacteria; order UBA6429; family Thiohalophilaceae; genus JAHEIJ01. The sequence continues at coordinate 5,080 of CBDUOW010000014.1, read as the reverse complement.
TTCAAAACGCAGAAATCGATCAATAACACGGCCACGACAATTGGCAATGGCATTATGTAAGGAATTAACTAACCATAGTCTGCCTGAGATTGGCGATGCCTTTGGTGGCCGCGACCATACTACAGTGCTTCATGCCTGTCGCAAGATTGCAGAGTTGCGTGAAGGGGATCAACGCATGGCTGAAGATCACTCAAATTTACTGAGAACACTCAGTTCATAAAATTGATGATTAGCTGTGGATAAAGTGTCGACAGTTCGCATATGAATCAACTACGATTTAATACTCACAAATTGTCCACAGCCTGTACCGGCTTTCCAGCGCTGTGGTGTACAGACTTGTAAGTTAAGTAACATATTGAAATATAAAACTAATAATGGGTTACCCCCGGTTTTTAGCTTGCCTAATAGTAACAATAACTATATTTAAAAATAATATTAATATTAAATAAACAAGGAACAACATGAAGCTCTCCATTCAACGCGAAACTTTATTGCGCCCTCTTCAGGTTGTCAGTAGTGTTGTTGAACGTCGTCAAACACTTCCGGTGTTATCCAACGTTCTTCTAAATTGCCGAAACAACACATTGACATTAACCGGCACTGATCTGGAAGTTGAAATGATTGCCAAGGCGAGCCTCGATCATGATGCTGATGATGGAGAAACCACCTTACCGGCTCGCAAGGTCCTGGATATATGTCGTGCATTACCAGAGGGGGCGATTATTTCTCTGACCATTAACGATGAAAAAGCCATTATTCGTTCAGGTCGTAGCAGATTTACCCTAAGTTGCCTGCCGGCATCAGAATTCCCAAATATTGAGCCAATTGCTTCTCCCTATGAATTTTCAATATCACAAAGCGCACTGAAAGATCTTATTGAACAGACCCAGTTTTCCATGGCGCAACAGGATGTTCGTTACTACCTGAATGGGTTGATGCTTGAGATTACTAAAAATTGTCTTAAAGCGGTGGCAACAGACGGCCATCGCCTGGCTATTTCTGAAACTCAGACTAATATCGACATTTCTGAGACTCGGCAAATTATTATCCCTCGCAAAGGCGTTGTTGAGCTTGCTCGCTTACTGGAAGACACGGAAACAGAAATTCGTATCCAGGTAGGGGATAACCATATCAAGGTTGATTTTCCAGACATTAGTTTCACTTCTAAACTTATTGATGGAAAATTCCCTGATTATCAACAAGTTATTCCATCTTCACCGACAAAGGTCATTACCTGCGACCGCCATGCCCTATACCAGGCATTCGCACGCGCCTCCGTGCTGTCCAACGAGAAATATCGCGGCATGCGCATCCAGCTCAGTGAAAACCTCTTAAAAGCGACCGTCCATAATCCCGAACAGGAAGAAGCAGAAGAAGAAATTGAAGTCGAGTACAAAGGTGAAGAATTTGAAATTGGATTTAATGTCTCATATTTCATTGATGCACTGGCGGCTATTAAAGCGGATGCAGTGCAGGTCCATTTTATTGATGCGAACCACAGTTGCCTGCTTAACGGTGTCGGCGATCAGGTCAGTAAATATGTCATTATGCCCATGCGACTCTGATCTGGACTTTTATGCATCTGAGTCAGGTTGATATCAAATGGGTGCGCAATTTAAAAGACGTTCGTTTGAACCCCGCCCCAGGGATTAACCTCATCTATGGGTTTAATGCGAGCGGGAAAACAAGCCTGCTGGAAGCTATTTACTTACTTTCTCATGGGCGTTCGTTCCGGACGAGCAATATACGTTCAGTCATTCATAATGAAAGCAACACGCTGCAAGTGTTCGCCAAGGTAGTTCAGACGCCATCGGGATCTTGTATTAACCTTGGGTTGGAGAAAGGCCTTTCACATAGCCAAATTCGTATCAATCAACAAAACGTCACACAAACATCACGCTTGGCGGCCTACCTGCCGGTACAAATCATTAATCCAGAAGCCCACCGACTCCTGGAGCAAGGCCCCAGCCAGCGTCGGAAATTCATTGACTGGGGTTTGTTCCACGTGGAACATTCCTTTCATGAAACATGGCAAAAATACACTCGAATCTTGAAGCAGCGCAACGCGGCTTTACGAGAAAGAAAGCCAGGGCTTGATGCAAAATTATGGGATAAACAGCTAATTGAAGCCGCAGATAAGCTCACCGAATTGAGGCGCCACTATATTCAGGAATTAACCCCATTTCTTCAGGAATACACCCAAAGACTCATACAGATTTCTCCAGCTGTCCAATACCGTCAGGGATGGTCACAAGAAATGAGCTTTGAGTCTGCGCTGTTAAATTCCATGGATCAGGATTTGCTTAAAGGGTTTACGCGGTATGGCCCACATCGAGCTGACTTGCGCATCACTGATAATGGGCAGCCGGTACAGGAGCAATTTTCCCGGGGGCAACAGAAACTGCTGGTTTCGGCCATGCGGCTTGCCCAAATTACCCATCTAAAACAACGGCAGGCGCAACAGTCTGTTGTGTTGGTTGATGATTTGGCGGCAGAACTCGATGCTTCACACCGCGAACGCCTGGTTGAGCTCCTGGTCGATAGCGGGGCCCAACTTTTCATTACTTCCACAGATGCGAACTTGTTTGATACAGAGGCATGGGCTTCGAGCAAGATGTTCCACGTGGAACACGGCCAAATTACAGAAGTGATATAATGCCAAGTCCTTCCTGGAGTTGAATATGAGTGATAAAAACAGCTATACCTCTTTAAATATCAAAGTACTTAAAGGTCTGGATGCGGTACGAAAGCGTCCAGGGATGTACATCGGGGATACGGACGATGGCACGGGCCTGCATCACATGGTGTTTGAGGTGGTGGATAATTCCATTGATGAAGCACTGGCCGGCCACTGCAAGAATGTTGACGTGACGATTCAGACCGATGGATCTGTCACGGTAAAAGATGATGGTCGAGGCATTCCGACTGATTATCACGAAGACGAGGGGCGCTCTGCCGCGGAGGTCATTCTGACGGTGCTGCATGCCGGGGGTAAATTTGACGATAATTCCTACAAAGTTTCGGGTGGCCTGCACGGTGTCGGTGTCTCGGTCGTCAATGCCCTGTCCGAGACCCTGAAACTCACGATTCGCCGAGATGGCAAGAAATACCAACAGGAATATGCCATGGGGGAGCCGCAGGGTGACCTGACACAGGTGGGAGAGACCCGGGGTAAAGGGACGGAAATCCGCTTCAAACCCAGCCCGAAAATCTTTGGCGATACGGAATTCCACTTTGATATTCTGGCCAAGCGGTTGCGAGAGCTGTCGTTCCTCAATTCCGGCGTCTGCATCACTCTGAGGGATGAGCGGGAAGACAAACAAGACCGGTTTGAATATCAGGGCGGGATCAAGGCCTTTGTTGAACACTTAAACCGCAATAAGACACCGTTGCACCAGAATGTCTTCTACATCAACACTGAAAAAGACGGCATTACTGTGGAAGTCGCGATGCAATGGAATGACTCCTACCAGGAAAATATATTCTGCTTTACGAACAATATTCCCCAGCGTGATGGCGGAACGCACCTGGCCGGTTTTCGGGCTGCCTTGACCCGAACATTGAATAATTACATCGAGCGCCAGGGGATTGGTAAAAAAGCCAAAGTCGTCCCCAGTGGGGATGATGCCCGCGAAGGACTTACCGCGGTATTGTCGGTAAAAGTTCCCGATCCCAAGTTTTCCTCCCAAACCAAGGATAAGCTGGTCTCGTCTGAAGTGAAGGGTGTCGTGGAGTCGCTGCTGGGTGAAAAGTTAAATGATTACCTGCTTGAAAACCCTAGTGAAAGTAAGGCGATTGTCTCAAAGATTGTAGATGCGGCGCGTGCTCGCGAAGCTGCGCGTAAAGCGCGGGAAATGACACGCCGTAAGGGCGCTTTGGATGTCGCTGGTTTGCCGGGAAAACTGGCTGACTGCCAGGAGAAAGATCCGGCTCAATCCGAGTTGTTTCTGGTGGAAGGGGATTCCGCCGGGGGATCAGCAAAACAAGGCAGAGACCGGAAATATCAGGCGATTCTGCCGCTGAAGGGAAAAATCCTCAATGTGGAGAAAGCCCGCTTCGATAAAATGTTGTCCTCCGCTGAGGTTGGCACGCTGATTACCGCTCTGGGTTGCGGGATTGGCCGTGATGAGTTCAATATCGATAAGTTGCGCTATCACCGCATCATTATCATGACGGATGCCGACGTGGATGGTTCTCATATCCGTACCCTGTTGCTGACGTTTTTCTACCGTCAGATGCCCGAACTGATTGAGCACGGTTATATCTATATTGCCCAGCCCCCCCTGTACAAACTGAAGAAAGGTAAACAGGAGCGTTATGTCAAAGATGACGCTGAGCTGAATAGCCATCTACTGCAGGCGGCGCTCGATGGCAGCGAGCTGCATGTGACCTCGGATGCCCCGGCGATGAGCGGGGAAGCCCTGGAAGCCCTGGCGCGTCAATTTGTGCTGGTCATGGAATCTATTCAGCGCTTATCGCGGCGTTATCCGGCCCCGGTACTGGAGAAAATGATCAGTATGCCGGCTCTGGATGAAGCTACCCTTGATGATCAGGCCAAAGCCCAGGCCTGGTTTGATCAGCTGACTCAGCGCCTGGATGTCGATGGGGGCAAACAACAAATTTCAATCCAGGTGCGAGAAGAGGCCGGCGAAACCGGCAATTGGGTTGCCCACATCGCCAGGTTGCAACATGGAGTCAGCACCAAAAAACTGCTTGGGCGTGATTTTTTTGAGTCGGGAGAATATGCCGCAATCAAGACCCTGGGCCAGCAACTGGATGGTTTATTAGAGGAGGGCGCCTGGGTTCAGCGTGGAGACCGCAAGCAGGCGATCAAGACATTTAGGGAAATGATGGACTGGTTAATGGAAGAATCCAAGCGGGGTCAGCACATTCAGCGTTATAAAGGTCTGGGTGAAATGAATCCGGAGCAATTATGGGAAACCACCCTGAATTCCGAATCTCGGCGATTGCTGCAGGTACAGATCGAGGACGCCATCGCGGCTGACGAAATCTTTACCACCCTGATGGGTGACCAGGTCGAGCCACGGCGTGAATTCATCGAGAATAACGCGCTCAATGC
>CBDUOW010000013.1:0-16971 GCA_965368945.1 uncultured Gammaproteobacteria bacterium | reverse complement strand
CCATGCGTTGCAGATAAGCATTGTATTCGGTCTCTTTTTGACGATAGTCCTGGCTTACTGTACCGGGAAAGTGGGAACTCACCTTGCCGCCGGATTCCGGTTTCGGCAATAACCACTGCGCCAGTTTATTATCAACCCCACGTTGCGCCAGCATAATAAATACAGAATCGGCAGCCATAATCACCAGGAAGAACACCACAATTGACACTGGTCCCCAGTGAAAGGCCTTGCCACCTCCAGCCTGCTGCGTATCGCGTTGTGAGCTGATGATCCCGAGCACATATACCGTGACCAGATAGATGGCGATGTGAATGGCGAATACATCGCCTCCCGGCCATTGCAAGATTGAGATTGGTACATAGATACCGATCACCAGCAGCGCGACTAACAAGGCAGTGGCTTTGCCATTCAACTGGCTGAAGCGATGCACCAACAGAAACACCATACTGATTAGTGCAACACCACCGAGAAGGGAAACAAGTATATTGGCCATAGTATTTATTGCTTCAGGTTTTCACTGGGGGTATAGAACATGGAAGATTGCCTGATACTCTGCATACCTGTCTCGCCCAGCGGAGTAAGGATAAAGTTAAATTCCTGCCGGGTTGTCATGGCATGTGCCGGATCCTGACGCACTTTCACCTGGACTGTTATGCTGCGTTCCGGGGTAACTTCAATTTCGGCAAAGTGACCCATATCCAGCTCGGCCTGATTCAGATCTTCCATCGTCAGACGATACCGCATGGGACGACTGGTTTTATTGTTGACCTTGATTTCATAACGGTTCTGGATGCGTCCATCCGATAACTGGACTGACAGCGGTTGTCGAATTTGCCGTACATTCAATTCCAGATCGGAACGGGTCACTACACTCCAGACCAGTGCCGCAATGGTAAAAATGAGTGCACTGGCATAACCCAGATTCTTCAGGTTCAAGCGTGATGCTTTTTCATGATGCAAGGCGTGCTCCGAACTGTATCGCACCAGCCCCCGCGGATAGCCAATAGAATCCATGATGGTATCGCAGGCGTCAATACACAATGCGCAGGAAATACACTGGTACTGCATACCATTACGAATATCGATCCCTACTGGACAGACCTGGACGCAAAAGCCGCAATCAATACAATCACCCACTTGTTGTTCAATCCGTGAGTCACGTTCGAGTAATCCCTTGGAAGGTTTTTGTCTACCCTGTTGCCGTTCGCCCCGTTCATCATCATAGGCAATGATCAGGGTGTCCTTGTCAAACATGACCCCCTGAAAGCGGGCGTATGGACACATATAGGTACAAACCTGTTCTCGTGCCAGGCCTGCCATCACAAATGTGGTGGCGGTGAGAAACAAGGTGGTGGCATAGGTAGCAAATGGCGCTGTTCCGGTTAGCATCTGCATAAACAAATCAGGCGCATTACCCCAGTAGAGCGTAAACGACAAACCCGTCAGAATTGAAACCAGTAACCACAGCAACCAGGTAATGCTCATACGCAAGACCTTGTTGCTGTTCCACGCAGACTTGGCCAGTTTAATACGGGCATTGCGGTTTCCCTGCACCAGCTGCTCGATAAATATAAACACATCCGTCCACAGCGTCTGGAAACAAAAATAACCACACCAGACTCGCCCTGCCAGGCCGGTAACGAAAAATAACAACAAGGCAAAGATCACCAACAGGCCGGCCAACCAGAATATATCCTGGGCGTAGACCACCAGATCAAAAATATAGAAACGCCGCCCAACCAGATCAAACAGCACTGCCTGGTCCGAACCCGTTGCCCGTTCCCAACGCAACCAGGGCAGCAGAAAATAAATCCCATATGCCAGTACCAGGATCGCCGTCTTCAGCGTGCGAAAACGTCCCCTAACCGCGCGCGGAAAAATGGGGACTCGCGACTGGTACGCATTATGTTCCATTAGATTGTCAGGCTATCCTGTTTTCTCTAAACAACATCGGGAGGTACCCCTGCAATCGCAGGGATGACCTCCCGAAGCATGTTTTAACTTGTCGGAATTGTGATTACTGACCGCTACCCAACTCATGAACGTAGAATGTCAGGATCTTGATTTCCGTATCACTCAAGCGATCCTTCCAGGCAGGCATTTGCCGAGACTTGCCATTAATAACCAGGTTAGTAATCGCAGCCTTTTTAGCTTCCGGGGTCGCCGCCGCCGGTAAATTGGCAATAGTCCAGATACCGTCGGTAAGGTTGGCAGAGCCCATAAAGATTTGTCCCTTGGCATCCTGGCCGTGGCAAACTGCACAGTTGCTACTAAACACGGTTTTACCCTGTGTGGCTTTCGCAGCATTCACTTCATGACCGGACAAACTCAGCACATACTCTGCTACATTCTCAATCTGCGCTGTACTTAATTGTGCCTTGAAGTTAGGCATATTACCGTTACGACCATTTCTGATTGTTTCTTCAATCTTTTCATAGGTACCACCCCACAACCATGCGTCATCCAGCAGATTGGGGTAAGGTCCGATTACCCCGTTACCACCGGCCTGGTGACAGGCTGCGCAGTTATCGGCAAAAAGCACCTTGGCCATGGAATAGGCGAAGGCACTCTTCTCTTCATCATTGGCAATATCGCTGTAGCTGGCGGTTTTTAACTGTTCGAGATACTGGGCCTGCTCGGCTCGTGCCTCGGCCAGATCTTTTAACAGCAGAGAACGGGTATTCCAGTGGGTCGTGACTTCCTTACCATCAGTAGTGGTATAAGTGATGTCATTACCCACACCCTTGGTGTAGCTCTTGCCGACCGGCCAGGTGGGATACAATACCCAGTACACCACGGCAAAAATTACCGTGGCATAAAAAGCCCATAGCCACCAGCTTGGCAAAGGGTTATTGAATTCCTGTAAATCACCATCCCAGGCATGGCCGGTGGTTTGAACAGTTTTTTGTGTCTTTTCTTTACTCATGATCTAGGTCCTTGTGATGATCCAGGTCATCATCTTCAAGCGGAATATTCTTGTAAGACTCCAAACGCTGACTGCGTTTTTTGCCCGTATAGATATATAGAATGATCAAAACAAAGGTGATGAAGAAAATCACCAAGGCAAACGGTTTGGTGTTCTCCATGTGGGTGAACCATTCTAACCATTCAAACATATTCAATGTCTCTTAACGGAACTCAGCGAAATGGCCTTCATCAAACTTGCTGAAGTCCACCATGGTGCCTAACACCTGCAGGTAAGCAACCAACGCATCCATTTCAGTGATGTCATTCTTGTTACCGTCGTAGTTACCAGTCTGCGCCTGGTTGATCAGGTTGTTCATTGCACTATTAATATTGAGCTTATCCGCAACGTCTTTGCCATAGCGTTCAACGTTGGAATCATACTCGGCCTGGGTTTCAGAATAAGGTACGCCAACCATTTTCAATGCCCGCATGCGATCAGCCACATCCTTGTAATGCAACGGCTGCATTAACCAGGGATAACTTGGCATGATTGATTGCGGCACCACGTCACGTGGATTCATCAGATGCTGAACATGCCATTCATTTGAATACTTGCTACCGACACGCGCCAGATCAGGCCCGGTGCGTTTCGAACCCCACTGGAAAGGATGATCGAACTGGGATTCGGCTGCGAGAGAATAATGACCATAACGCATATCTTCATCGCGGAACGGACGAATCATTTGTGAATGGCAGGTATAACATCCTTCCCGCTGATAAATATCCCGCCCTCGCAGTTCCAGGGATGTATAGGGACGAATCGTGTCCTTGCCATCCACCTGAACTGTTTCAATCGTGTCATCAATAAAGTACAGCGGCACAATTTCCACCAGGCCGCCAATACTAATGACGATCAAGGTCAGGACAATAAGCCAACCGACATTTGTTTCTATCGTTTCATGCTTCATTTTCTAAATTCCTGTTGTCTCAAGCCTGAGCCATCTTGGCCGCCAGTTTGGCTTCCAGTTCTGCCTGTTCACGGCGACTCTTGTGGATTGTCATAAAGGCATTGATGGCCATTAACACCATACCCGCGACGAAGAACATGCCACCAATGGCACGCACCACATAGGGCTGGTGCAGGAAGCTGACCGTTTCGATGAAGGTGTAAGCCAGGTTGCCGTATTCATCAAAGGCACGGAGTAACAGGCCTTGACCAATACCTGCCACCCACATGGCACTGATGTACAACACGATGCCAATCGTCGCGAGCCAGAAGTGCAGGTAAATCAGACGGTCGCTCCACATCCTGGTTTCCCACAAACGCGGAATCAGATGGTACAGCGATCCGAAGGTAATCATTGCAACCCAACCCAGGGCACCGGAATGAACGTGGCCGATGGTCCAGTCAGTGTAGTGGGACAAGGCATTGACACTCTTGAGTGACATTAACGGACCTTCGAAAGTCGACATGCCATAGAAGGATAACGACACAATCAGGAAGCGAATAACCGGATCAGTACGTAACTTGTCCCAGGCACCGGACAAGGTCATGATGCCGTTGATCATGCCGCCCCAGGAAGGCATTAGCAGCAGAATAGAGAAAGTCGCCGCCAGGGTCGATGTCCAGTCAGGCAGTGCAGTCCAGTGCAGGTGATGCGCGCCTACCCACATATAAAGGAAAATCAGCGCCCAGAAATGGATGATAGACAGGCGATAGGAATAAACCGGGCGCCCCGCTTGTTTCGGCACAAAGTAATACATCATGCCGAGGAAAGCCGCAGTCAGGAAGAAACCAACTGCATTATGACCATACCACCACTGGGTCATGGCATCCTGCACACCGGCATGCAGGCTATATGACGACAAACTGAACATGCTGATCGGTACCGCCATGTTGTTAAAGATATGCAAGATAGCGGTGGCCAGAATAAACGCGATAAAGAACCAGTTTGCAACATAGATATGCGGCTGACTACGATTGCGCAAGGTCATCACATAGATAAACAGATAGGCAACCCAGGTAACGGCGATTAACAGGTCAATCGGCCAGACCGGTTCAGCGTATTCACGCGCCTGGGTGTAACCGAACAGGTAAGAAATCGCTGCGGCAGCAACGGAAACCTGCCAGCCCCAAAAGGTAAAGTTGGCCAGACCGTCACCGAACAGGCGTGTTTGACATGTGCGCTGTACGATATAGTAGGAAGTGGCAAACAGAGCACTCCCCCCAAAACCAAAAATCACCAACGTGGTATGGACCGGACGTAAACGCCCAAAAGTAATTTCAGGCGTGTCGAAATTCAGGAAAGGCCAGGCCAGTTCAGAGCCGATATACAAACCGGCGGTCATACCTAGTACACCCCAGACCAGCGTCATAATCGTGAATTTTCGAACAATGTCGTAATTGTATTGTTCGGCCTGTGCAGTCGAATGGGCCATGTCTTGCCTCTTGGTTAATTTACAATGAGCGTGAGCACATCTCAGATTGATACCCGAGAAAAACACTCAGGAAATATTAAAATATCAGGATATTCTAATTAACATGGTTTCTACAGGCAAGCTGCAGAAGGGCGAGAATTATATTACAAGCGAGACGAAATAGAAGACACGAAGGGCTTTAATGGGGCAGGAAGATGGGGATTGAGCCCGAATCAGGCCCAAATCCCCTATTCGATCAGGCTATTAGACTCAAAACCAGCGGCACGTAATGGTCCACCAGCAACAGGGCAAATAACAACATCAGGTACAGGATGGAATAGCCGAAGGTCTTGATGGCAACCCGCTCATCCTTGCCGGATTGCAGTTTGATGGCGTAGGACAGGAAAATGGCTCCCAAAATCATCGCCCCGACAAAATACAACCAGCCACTCATCTGGGTCGCAAACGGCAAGGCGGTGACGGCTACCAATATAATGGTATAGAGCAGGACCTGCAGGCGGGTAAAGGCAATGCCATGGGTCACCGGCAACATGGGAATATTCACCTTGCTGTACTCATCGCGGCGATGAATCGCCAACGCCCAGAAATGCGGCGGGGTCCAGGCAAATATGATCAGGAACAACAACAGGCTGTTGGGATCAACCTGGCCCGTAACCGCTACCCAGCCCAGCACCGGTGGGGCTGCGCCCGCAGCACCGCCAATCACAATATTCTGCGGTGTCGCCCGTTTCAGGTACATAGTGTAAATGAAGGCATAGCCAATGAGTGAACACAGGGTCAGGAGTGCCGTAAGAGGATTCACCAGTATCACCAGGATTGCCATCGAAACCACTCCCAGGATGCCGGCAAATACCAGGGCCTGAGTATTACTTAAATGGCCTGTCGGCAACGGACGGTTACGGGTACGTAGCATATCGGCATCGACCCGCTGATCCACGATTTGGTTAATCGCGGCAGCCGAAGCCGCAGCCATGCCAATCCCCAGGGTGCCGAATAAAAGCGGTTGCCAGGGGACCATGCCGGGAGTCGCAAGTAGCATTCCGACGATAGCGGTAAAGACTATCAGTGCGACCACCCGCGGTTTGCACAGTTCATAATAATCATTCCAGTATCGCAGGAGTTCCAGTCGAAATGGTTCCTGTTTCGCAATCTCATGCATAGCCATATTCGCCTCCGGCTCGAATAACATGGTTCAAGGTCACCATTGTAAGTAGTAACAAGGCTGCCCCGGCGTTATGCCCCACCGCAACCAGGAGTGGTAACGCCAAAATTACATTGGATATTCCCAGTAATACCTGGGCAATCAATATAACGGACAGGGCGACCCCAAATTTCCGTAAAGGGCGATAACGTTGATTAAACAGTAATAATAACGCCAGCGCTCCAACATATACGAAGGTCACTAACGCCATTACGCGATGGATAAAATGGATCGTGACCCGGGCATCATTGTCCAGAATACCGCCTTCGAAATTCTGCTCCGTGCCATGCCATAAGGTAAAAGCCTCATCCAGGTTAAGACTGGGAACCCACTGTCCCTGACAAGTGGGAAAATCCGGACAATGCAAGGCGGCATAATTGGCACTGGTCCAACCACCCAACATGATCTGCAGAATGACAACCAGTAACCCAATCAGTGCAATGCGACGTAAACCACTATAATCACCCATGCCGGATTGTCTTTGAACAAACAACCCACCTTGTCGCAAGCTTACCCACCACAACAAGGATAGTGTCGCCAGACCGCCCATTAGGTGAGACATGACAATGGTAGGATTGAGTTTTATCGTAACGGTCCACATCCCCAACAGGGCCTGGAATATGATGAGACCCACCAAAAACACAGGGATAAAAATCTGTTGTTTTTCAGAGCGCCGGTTGCGTATCGCCAGGATTGCCATAATCAATACCAGCAATCCAAGGGCACCGGCGAAATAACGATGAATCATTTCTTTCCAGGCCTTTGCTGCCTCAACCGGACGATCCGGGTAAGCATTATTCGCCAGCTGCACTTCTTGTTGTGTTTTAGGCACATCCAGATGGCCATAACACCCCGGCCAATCCGGACATCCCAGCCCTGCATCCGACAACCGTACAAAGGCGCCAAGCACCACCACAACCAGCGCCAGGGCGCTGGCAAGTAAGGCGATACGTAAAAACCAATCCTGTTTCATACTTTTTTAACCAATGTATGAGGCTTTCAGCAAAAGCGACAAATCTTTAGCCAGTCCTTTTGCCTCATAGCCGGTTTGATAGCGCATAACCAGATTACCAAGAGGATCAACGATAAACATACCTACTATCCCATTGCTAACAGCTTGCTGAGACAACTCAAATTGATTCAGTACCTGTTGAATTTGTGAACTGCTGCCATACATCACTCCCAGACCCTGATGCTCGGACAAAACCGCCTGCAGGGAAGCTTCTGGTTTGCCATCGATGGAGATGTAGAGGCGCTCAACACGTCTCAATTCACCACCTTGTGCCAGGCGACTCTGGCGCATTTTGTATAGATTCTCACTACACTTCACATCACAACTCGCTGAGCCGATGTATACCATCACCCATTTTTTTCGCAGATCGGATAATTTAAAACTCTCACCATTGGTCCTGGCAAGATTTACGTCTTCCAGGGGCTTTGCCGGCTTAATTAATTCACCGTGATTTCTGGTATTAAATTCACCAAAATTATGCATGTTAATTACCAGTAAATAGGCGAGCAACATTGGACCAATAAAAATTGCCGCCAATATCAACAGACTTCGTTGTCCTTTATTCAATGCCATCTTAATTACTTACCTCTTCGACTTTATGCAAATTTACTACTAAATAGATTATTACCAGGGCCAATGCCAAAGCAAACCACTGTACTGCGTAACTGATACTTTTTTCTGGAACAATTTTCTTGATATACCAGTCACGCACAAATCCAGCCGGGCTATCCGGAGTTTGCAATATGATAAAATCCTGTAGCTTGTAACCAAGGCTTTTCTCAATCTTTTCCATTTCCAACCACTGGATTACCCGTGGCCAACTATCGATCTGTAAGCCGCTTTCACCGAGTCTAAAATTTTCGCCCACATCCAGTTTCAATTGCCCTTCAAGTGTCAGTCTTTCTGCAGGAGTTGGAATTGCAGGCAAATCCTTGCGGGATCTCATCTGTGGCACCCAACCCCGGTTGACCAATACCGCCTGATTAGTTCCTGTGATTATTAGCGGCGTAATCACCTGGTAACCTGCTCGCCCCTGATAAACCTTGTTATCAAGCAAAAACTGATGTTGCGTATCATACTTGCCGGTTACTTCCACTCTCTGATAGGCGGACAAATCTTCCAGTTCCACCTCGTTGTTCAAATCCAGAACTGCCCCGGCTTGCTGCTGTTCGAACTGCTGGAGCATTTCTCTTTTTTGCTCTGCCCTGTCCAATTGCCAGAATCCCAAACTGATTAAAATTGGTAATAAAACCAGTGTTGCAATAGTTGGCATAGGGCGGGGAGAAAACTCACGATTACCAAAACGCATATTCAATTAATCGCCACAGCAATCTTGGCGCTCAGCCGCTCTCATCGGTTATACTTGTACTCTCACAACTTCGGATATTGCTATGCTTTTCAAAATCATCATTATCGGCTTGCTGTTGATCATTCTATTCAGTCTGGGTACGGCGCTTTTTTCCATGCTGAAGCCCGAGCCCGAATCCAATCGTACCGTCAAGGCGCTTACCGTGCGAATTACACTTTCCATTGCCCTGTTGATACTCATTATGGTTGGCTACTCCCTGGGCTGGATAACCCCGCACAACCTCTAATTTAAAAATTTACCTCTGTTGCCACTAATACAAAAGGCGCTGCAACTGCAGCGCCTTTTCCATGGCGCCATCTTTACCCGGTTATATCCAGTAGACAAAGATAAATAAGCCTAACCAGACCACATCCACAAAGTGCCAGTACCAGGCTGCCGCCTCAAATGCGAAATGATGCTTGGCAGAAAAATGACCCTTAATGGCACGCACCAGCATCACCAGTAACATGATGGCACCAATCGTCACATGCAGGCCGTGGAAACCCGTCAGCATAAAGAATGTGGAACCGTAAATACCTGAAGACAGTTTCAGGTTCAAGTCCTGGTAAGCATGGCCATATTCCCAAGCCTGCAGAATCACGAAGGCCACACCCAGAGCGACGGTCAGGAACAGACCGGTGATCAATTGAGCCCGGCTTCCCTTTTTCAATCCCCAATGCGCCCAGGTTACTGTCAAACCACTGGTCAACAGAATCAGGGTGTTATAAAAGGGTACACCCCAGGCACCGATTGTTTTTTTCGGTACATCAAATGCCGAGGCATCTGGTGGATTGATTAATGGCCAGATCGCCTCAAACTGTGGCCAGAGCAATTCATGGGTCATGGCGTTATTGCCGGCCCCACCCAGCCATGGCACGGAGAGTTGACGGGCGTAAAACAGGGCACCAAAAAAGGCTGCAAAGAACATCACTTCGGAAAAAATGAACCAGACCATTCCCATGCGGAATGAAATATCCACCTGTTCATTATATTTACCACTCTGGCTCTCATCGATAACTTTACCAAACCAGCCAAATATCATGATGGCGAGGATAATCATGCCAGCGACCATGAAAAGACTGTTACCGCCATGTAGCCAGTTAGCAAACCCGGCCATCGTTGTAAATAAACCGATTGAGCCGACCAGCGGCCAGTAACTGGGTTCTGGCAAATAATAACTACCCGGTGTTTGTGCCATGACTTACCCCTTCTTTATGATTTTGTATTATCAATTTATTGTAATTACGGTTGACTAAAACCACTCAAGGCAACCTTGTTATTAGCTGTACTTTTTAGCGCACTTTTATCTGTATCAAAAAATGTGTAGGCCAAAGTAATGGTATTAATGTTTTTTGGCAGATCAGGATCAACAACAAACTGTAAAGGCATTTCCCTCGCCTCATCAGCTTCAAATGTTTGCTGGTTAAAACAGAAACATTCCATTTTAGTGAAATATTTTACTGCCTGTCCGGGCGCCACACTCGGAACTGCCTGGGCCACCATACGACGACCTGTTTTATTCCGCGCATAAAATTTTACGGTTGTAATTTCACCCGGATGTACTTTTACTTGTCGTGTCAGCGCTTTGAAATCCCACTGTAGATCCTGATTCAGGCTGGTAAAAAACTGCACCGTCACCGTCCTTGACAGGTCTTTTCTTGCAGCGAGTTTGTTACCTTTCAACTTCCCTTCTTTCGATGCATATTGACCAGTCTCAATATCCAGAAAACGCCCGTTAATACCGAAGGTGTCACACAACAAGCTGTAGAACGGTGGCATCACGACAAACCCAAATAAAAACATGGCGGTTGCCACCAACACTAATCGTTTAGCCGTTTTTTTATTGGCGCTTTGCGGATCCATTTCTATTACCAGTACTTGGCAAAGACGGCCACATAAAACGACAATGCCACCAGTACCAAAATAGCAATGGTCGATTTTTTTGCACTGACTTTCCTGACTTGCTGCATCTTTTTACTCCGCTAAAGTGGCCTGCCCTGATTGCAGGGCAGGCTTGGCATTACTTAACTGCAGGTGGCGTTTCAAAGGTATGGTAAGGCGCCGGTGATGGCACGGTCCATTCCAGACCTTCCGCTCCTTCCCAGACATTATCCGTTGCTTTCGCCCCACCTCGAATTGACTTGATCACGATGTACATGAACAACAACTGTGACAAGCCAAACACAAAACCACCGATGGATGACATCATATTGAATTCGGCAAACTGCACCGCATAGTCGGGAATTCGTCGCGGCATACCTGCCAGCCCAAGGAAGTGCTGCGGGAAAAACAGTACATTGACGGAAATCACTGACAGCCAGAAATGCCATTTCGATAATTTCTCGTCGTACATGTTACCGGTCCATTTTGGCAACCAGTAATAAGCACCTGCAATGATGGCAAAAACCGCACCGGTTACCAGCACATAGTGGAAATGCGCCACGACAAAATAAGTATCATGGTACTGGAAATCGGCTGGCGCTACGCCCAGCATCAAACCAGTAAAACCACCGATGGTGAAGAGGAACACAAAGGCGATCGCCCATAACATCGGTGTCTCAAATGTCATGGAGCCTTTCCACATGGTCGCCGTCCAGTTAAACACCTTCACGGCAGTCGGAACGGCGATCATCACGGTGGCATACATGAAATACAATTCACCCGCCACCGGCATGCCGACAGTAAACATATGGTGCGCCCAGACAATGAACGACAGAAATGCAATTGCCGCTGTGGCATAGACCATCGAGGCATAACCAAACAACTGCTTACGCGCAAAGGTCGGAATGATCTGGGATACCACACCAAAGGCCGGCAGGATCATGATGTAGACTTCGGGGTGGCCAAAGAACCAGAACACATGCTGGAACAACACAGGGTCACCACCACCGGCAGCATCAAAGAAGCTGGTGCCGAAGTTACGATCCGTCAGCATCATGGTTACCGCCCCGGCCAGGACCGGCATGACGGCAATGAGCAAAAACGCGGTAATCAACCAGGTCCAGACAAACAACGGCATCTTCATCAGGGTCATACCGGGCGCACGCATGTTTAATATCGTGGCAATGATGTTGATTGCGCCCATGATGGAGGAAATCCCCAGCAAGTGGACCGCAAAAATGAAGAAGTCCGTACTGGCTGGCGCAAAGGTGGTTGAAAGCGGGGCATAGAATGTCCACCCGAAGGCCGGGCCACCCCCTTCCATGAACAGGGTGCTGATCAGCATTGTGCCGGCAAACGGCAAAATCCAGAAACTCCAGTTATTCATGCGTGGCAGCGCCATATCCGGTGCGCCAATCATTAATGGAATCTGCCAGTTTGCCAACCCTACAAATGCAGGCATCACCGCACCAAACACCATGATCAAACCATGCATGGTTGTCATCTGGTTAAAGAACCCCGGATCGACTATCTGCAGGCCAGGGGCAAACAGCTCAGCGCGGATGATCATAGCCATCGCACCACCAGTTAAGAACATAATAAAAGAGAACCACAAATACAGGGTTCCGATATCTTTATGATTGGTTGTAAACAACCAACGCTTCAGACCAGTCGGATGATGTTCATGGTGTGTATCGTGTGAAACAGCTTCAGTATTCATTTATCTAATCCTCCGAATCACGCCTTAGCGTGCAGCCCTAACGTCAGCAGGTTGTACAACACTGGCCGCATTACCCCAGCTGTTGCGTTCATAGGTAATTACAGCAGCCGTATCTGTGTCGTTCAGCTGTTGCCCGAATGCCTGCATGGCGGTACCCGCCTTACCCTTTATAACAATATTGATGTGAGCCGCTGCCGGACCAGTTGTAATCTTGCTATTGATCAGACCAGGAAAGACACCGGGAATACCTGCACCAGTGGTTTGATGACAGGCAGCACAACTGGTGTTGTAAACCTGTTCACCACGCTTCATGAGCTCAGCTTGACTCCAGGTTTTATCAGAACCCGCATCTGCTTCGGCCATGGCAAGTTTCTGTTCCTTAACCCAACCCTGGTATTCACTGTCCGAGACCGCCTTGACCACAATTGGCATAAACCCGTGATCCTTACCGCAAAGTTCAGCACATTGGCCACGATAGACACCGGGCTCATCCACACGGGCCCAGAATTCATTGATATAACCCGGTATGGCATCCCGCTTCATACCCAGCGCCGGAACCCACCAGGAGTGAATGACATCATTCGCGGTAGTGAGAAAACGGACTTTCTTGCCCACCGGCACCACGATGGGTTTATCTACATCTAATAAATAATGTTCAACGGTTTTTACATCGATACCGGAATTACGCTGCCGCGCCTCATTACTCTTGGCATCCAGGCTACTGAAAAAGCTGATCCCCTCATCCAGGTATTCGTATTGCCATTTCCACTGCCAGCCTGTGACCTTGATAGTGACATCCGGGTTGCTGGAATCTTCGATTTCCAACAACGTTTTAGTAGCAGGGATGGCAATCAAAACCAATACTACAAGTGGCACAACCGTCCAGATGACCTCAACCATAGTACTTTCGTGAAATTGAGCAGCCACAGCGCCTTTGGATTTGCGATGATAAATTAAGGAGTAAATGATCACTCCAAAGACAACAACTCCAACTATTGTCACAATCCACAGGACCAGCATATGCAGGTCATAGGCGTCATGACTGATGGAGGTTACCCCTTCAGTCATATTCAATTTGAGTTCTGCAAATGCGATGTTGGGACTTAACAATAGCGTAGCGATGATTAAGCTAAACAGCCTATTGATTTTTCTAACTGCTGGCATACCTCTACCTCTCGGGTTGGGTTTTTTTTATAGTTAAAACTGTTTTAATTGTTATGACTATAAATACACAGCCGCCGCACTCCCCCTGCGCTATGTCAGGTGCGTCCGGTGTGTGTCGGGATATTGAAGTGACAGTGACCGCTATTCGCCGACTATTTATATACTTATTTCTATGTCGTAATTACTTAAAATTATTAGAACCCGATGGTAATCAGACGGGCTTCGACATGCAATAAAAAAGATAAAATAGGCTTATAATTAACAGATATACAAGCAAACAATTATATTATTATTCTCAAGCTGATTTTCCTGGCGAATCCTGCCAGTCACGATATAGATAACAATAATCCATATGAATAAAGCTCGATTTATGCACCTCATGCCGGGGAATTCTGGCATTTCATTTTAATATAACCTTATGTAAAACAGTCATTTCTATGACATGCATATTATCTAATTAAGCTTTTGCTAATATTATAACCAGTTAATATTTAATCGCTGGTATGACTTGTCATCGTCATGGCTATTAATAAATTCAATGGTATCGAGCAAGGGCACATGTATGTGTTGTGCAATCGATTCAATATTTTCATCCAAATGAGCCATGTTTGGCTCCATGATATTGGCGACCCAACCAAGCAGGCGGACGCCGCGGTTTTTGATATTTTCTGCAGTCAGCAAAGCGTGATTTATACAGCCAAGACGCATACCGACAACCAGAATTACGGGTAATCCCATCGCCTCAACCAGGTCAGCAACTGTCTGGTTATCATTCACCGGTACCAACCAACCACCGACACCTTCGACTACCGTAATATCCGCCTGCCGTTGTAATTGTTCATAGGCATGCAGGATAACATCCGCTTCAATCCGGACCCCGACATACTTTGCTGCCAGATGTGGCGCAATTGCAGGTTCAAAACAATAAGGATTGCATAACTCATAAGAAAATGAAGTATTTGCGGCTTGCTGTAAAGCAAGTGCATCCGCATTACGCAGTTTACCATCTTGCACTTCCGCTCCACTCGCCAGCGGTTTCATCGCTGCTGTACGCAAGCCCCGCGCATTTAAACTGTGCAACAAAAGTTCGGAATACAAAGTCTTGCCAACTTCCGTATCGGTACCGGTTATAAATATGCTACTAATCATGGCAGACATGGCTATTAAGGTTAGTTATCCGGGTTTTCCGCAAACCACATGAGGTTGTGGTCTTTATAGTTTTAATCCATCAAAGGCAACCTGGACTGTTCGCGGTGATGATTCCTCCGCTATCCAGGCATGGCCGTAAACAACTTCATAACTGACTGGAAGGACACCGTCGCTCCGGTACTGCTCATAGGCAGCGTTAACGCGTTGCAATCTCCCCTTGCCGGTTAATTTACGAGAACGTCCCTGGGTTACATTGTGGGCCCCGATTGTTTTTAAATCCCGCATCAGACTTGGCACATCTTTATAGGTCATGGTTAACAGTTCCATGTCCATTACTGGTTCTGCAAATGAATTACGCACCAGGGCATCACCAATATCATGCATATCAAAAAAATTATTAACATGCGTATAACCATCCACTTGCGACCAGCAACTACGCAATTCCCTCAAAGTGTCCGGCCCGAAAGTGGTAAACATCAACAACCCACCCGGCTTGAGCACCCGTCTAAACTCATTAAAGGTTTGATCCAGATCGAGGCACCACTGTAATGCCAGGTTGGAGAACAACAAATCCACCGATGCATCCGCCAGGGGTAAAGATTCAGCATCTCCTGTTATCAACTTTACCGGTCGGCGTAATCGTTGCCACCATCCCTGTTTTTTCCTGGCTTCAATTAACATCGGTCGGGCTATATCAAGCGCATAAATACTGGCTGCCGGGTAATGCTGGCTCAAACCTGCAAGACTGATCCCTGTACCCGCACCCACATCCAGAATACTGATGGGTTGCAAATTGATGTAGTTAAGTCTCTCCAGTAAGCGCTGACTTACTTCTCGCTGTATTACTGCTGCGGCATCATAAGTATTTGCAGCCCGCTCAAAGGCCTGGCGCATCTTAAGCTTGTCCGGTTTAAGATCGTTCTCAATCGACATGGGTACAAAACGTTTTTACCAGCTTCATAAAATTTTTCGGCTGGGAAATAAATGGGGCATGGCCGCAATCCGGCATTACCTCTACTTTGGCCACTGGCAGCAAGGCAGCTACATTATCCAGCGCTTGTGGGGAGACAAGCCGATCTTTTGCCCCTCCTATAAGGAGTACCGGCAAATTCAACTCCCCTCCCAGTGGACGCAAATCTGCGGTACTCAGTATCTTCAATCCACTTTGCAGTGCGATTGTCTCCGGCTCATCCTGCTCAAACACTCGCTGCCTGAGTTCGCGCAGTGTTTGACGTGCCTGAGGTTCGCCCGTCACCTGCAGTGCCAGAAACCGCTGCAAGGTTTGACGATGATCCCCCTCTAGGTTGGCAGCAAAACCCTGCAACACATCCGGCGCCACCGCATCAGGCCAGTCATTTGCCTGACAGAACCGCAGGCTGGTTGCCACCAGTATGAGTCGCTTAACCAGTCTCGAATAATCCCGTGCCAGTTGTGTTGCAACCATGCCGCCGAGGGACCAGCCACACCAGTAAGCGGGTCCTGCGAGTCGAGGCGACATTGTCTCGGCAACACGTTCAGTCCATGCCGCCAGTGTGGCTGCGTCCGCACTATCGCGACTTCGGCCGTGTCCCGGTAGATCCACACAGTGCAAATGAAAGCTGTTGCCCAGTTCCTCAGCCACGGTCTGCCAGACACCACTATGCATACCCCAGCCATGCAACATCACCAGGTCCGGACCTTGCCCGGTCGTTTCAACATGCAGCGGACTCATCACTCGCCGGCTGCTCCTGCAGTCAGCAAGGCATTCAACAAGCGATCCACATGGGCTTCTTCATGCTCGGCAGAGAACGTGATGCGTAATCGCGCAGTCCCTTCGGGTACTGTCGGCGGCCGAATGGCACTGATTAAAAATCCTTGCTCGCGCAATCGCTGACTAACCGTCAAGGCTCGCCCGGTATCGCCCAACAGCAGTGGTTGGATCGGCGTGAATGAATCCATAAGGGGCAATCCTGATTCGATGGCACCCCGCCGGAAACGCTTCACCAGTTGTTGTAGTTTTTCTCGTCGCCAGCTTTCAGTCTGAATCAATCGCAGACTGGCACGGGTGGCCTCTGCCACTGCAGGCGGCAGTGCGGTGGTATAAACATAACTGCGTGCCTGTTGAATCAGACTCTCTACCAGGGTTTCGCTTCCTGCCACAAAGGCACCAA
>CBDUOW010000012.1:0-17599 GCA_965368945.1 uncultured Gammaproteobacteria bacterium | reverse complement strand
AGAGTGCCGGTAAGGTGCCGATTGATTTGCAGGATCTGAAAGTGGATCTGATGTCCTTCTCGGCACACAAGATATACGGTCCTAAAGGTATTGGCGCCCTGTACGTTCGCCGTAAACCGCGTGTACGACTCGAAGCACAGATGCATGGCGGTGGTCATGAACGCGGCATGCGTTCCGGTACCCTGGCGACACATCAAATCGTTGGTATGGGTGAAGCATTCCAATTGGCAAAGGAAGAAATGGCAACCGACAATGAACGCATCCGGATGTTGCGCGATCGTTTACTGAAGGGCCTGGGAGATATCGAAGAGAGCTATGTTAATGGTGATATGGAACAACGTATACCCCATAACCTGAATATCAGCTTCAACTTCGTTGAAGGCGAGTCCATGATGATGGCTTTGAAAGATCTGGCGGTTTCCTCGGGTTCCGCCTGTACGTCCGCCAGCCTGGAGCCTTCTTATGTATTACGTGCACTGGGTCGGAATGATGAATTGGCGCATAGCTCGATTCGTTTCTCCATTGGACGCTTCACGACCGAAGAAGAAATTGATTACGCCATTGGTGATTTAAAGTCACACATTGGCAAACTGCGTGAACTCTCACCTCTGTGGGAGATGTTCAAAGATGGTATAGATTTGGATTCAATTGAGTGGACAGCGCATTAAGCTGTTTCATAAAAACTGGTTACTATTTAGTGAGGTAAAGTGTCATGGCCTACAGCAATAAAGTCATCGATCATTACGAAAATCCACGCAACGTTGGCAGCATGGACAAGGAAGATACCCATGTTGGTACCGGCATGGTGGGTGCACCGGCCTGTGGTGATGTAATGCGCCTGCAAATCAAGGTGAACGACGATGGTGTGATCGAAGATGCCAAGTTCAAAACCTATGGTTGTGGTTCGGCAATTGCTTCTTCTTCCCTGTTGACCGAATGGGTCAAGGGTAAGTCACTCGAGGAAGCGGCGGAGATCAAGAACACCGAGATCGCGCAAGAACTTGAATTGCCGCCCGTCAAGATTCATTGTTCAGTTCTGGCTGAAGATGCCATCAAGGCTGCCATCACTGACTATATGGCAAAGAAGGGTGACAGCGATGTCGCCAAGAGTGCCTGAGCAGGCAGGATAGTAGTATGGGAATCACGATGACTGATACCGCGGCAGAGCGGGTGAAAACATTCCTTGCCAACCGTGGTAAGGGAGAAGGCTTACGTCTGGGCGTCAAGACCACCGGTTGTTCCGGCATGGCTTACGTAATCGAGTTTGTCGATGCCATCGAAGGCGATGACACGGTGTTTGAATCAAATGGCATCAAGATCATTATTGACCCCAAAAGTCTGCTGTACCTTGATGGCACCGAGCTGGATTATGGCAAGGAAGGGCTGAACGAGGGTTTCAAATTCAATAACCCCAACGTCAAGGATACCTGCGGCTGCGGCGAAAGCTTTACCGTTTAGTCGGGCGTTTTCAACTTAGCGTGAAAATGCCGGGTTAAAATACCGTCCCTAGCCATGGAACTGACGCAGAACCATTTCGAACTATTTGGGCTTCCCGTTGCATTTGATATTGATGCACAACAGCTGGCGGAACGTTACCGTGAGTTGCAAAGCATCGTGCACCCGGATCGTTATGCCAATGCCGGTGATCGTGAACGGCGTCAGTCCATACAACATGCTGCCCAGGTCAATGACGCCTTCCAGACACTTAAATCCTCGCTACGTCGGGCACGCTATCTGTTACAACTCCAGGGCGTAGAGTTCGATGATGAGAAAGAGACCCATCTTGACCCGGCATTCCTGATGGAACAGATTGAACTGCGTGAGGCACTGGCCGACGTCAGGACAAAAGCGGATCCTCTGGGCGGTCTTAACAACATCATGGCGGATATCAAAGCCAGGCAAAAGGCGATGGAAGGCCAGTTAGGGATGTTGTTTGCCGATACGAGTAACGACAAACGGCTTGAGGCCAAACAACTGGTGCAGAAAATGCAATTTCTGGTTCGCCTGCAGCAGGAGGCGGAAGACCTTGAGGAAGAACTGGTTGCTACTTTGTAGTCCATCAGACCAGTAAAGACGTTAAGCTAGTCGAGAACACACTATCTTATTTTAATGATCAGGTGCTGAAGCACCTGTGTAAATTTCCAAGTTGGTAATACGCGCACATGGCACTGCTACAAATCAGCGAACCGGGACAATCCACCAACCCGCATGAACACCGCCTGGCGGCAGGGATTGATCTGGGTACTACCAATTCGCTGGTAGCGACGGTTCGCAGTGGTCAGGCGGATACGCTGCCCGACGAGCAGGACCGTCACCTGTTACCTTCCGTCGTACGGTATCAATCGAATCAGCAACCCCTTGTGGGTTATGAGGCTCGTGCGGCCGCGGCGGAAGACCCGCTGAATACCATTGTTTCCGTCAAACGCTATATGGGGCGGGGGCTTGCGGATATTAAAAATCTGGGTAGCCGCTTGCCCTATGAATTTGCTGCCGGCGATTCCGCGGTGCCGCGGTTTCACACTGCTGGCGGCGATATCAGCCCGATCGAAGTCTCCGCCGAGATTCTCAAAAACCTGAAACAACGTGCCGAAGCCACCCTCAACGGCGATCTTAGCGGTGTGGTGATCACCGTGCCGGCCTATTTTGATGATGCCCAGCGCCAGGCGACCAAGGATGCGGCCAGGCTGGCCGGCTTGAATGTATTGCGGTTACTCAATGAGCCCACCGCGGCAGCGGTAGCTTACGGCCTGGATAAATCGGCTGAGGGTGTCATTGCTGTCTATGACCTGGGTGGTGGCACCTTTGATATATCCATTTTGCGGCTTAACCAGGGTGTGTTCGAGGTGATGGCCACTGCCGGTGACAGTGCCCTGGGCGGGGATGATTTCGATCGCGCGATTGCCGAGTGGATCATGCAGCAAGCCGGGATCGGTGATGATGCCGGTCACCACCAGCTACGCCGTCTGATGCGTGATGCCTGTGCCGCCAAGGAAGCCCTGACCGATGCGGACAGTACGCAACTGAAGATTGAACTGGAAGACGGCTCGGTGTGGCAGGGATGTTTGACCCGTGAGCAAGTGAACCAGATTATTGATCCGCTGGTTCAAAAGACACTGTTACCCTGTCGTCGCGCCTTGCGGGATGCCGGCGTGGATGCGGGCGAGATACAGGCCGTGGTCATGGTGGGCGGCTCGACCCGAGTGCCACGGGTACGGGAGAAAGTCGGCGAGTTTTTCGGACAGGAGCCGCTCCTCGACATTAATCCGGATACGGTGGTGGCGGTTGGCGCTGCGATCCAGGCGGACATCCTGGCGGGAAACAAGCCCGATGACGAAATGCTGTTGCTGGATGTTATTCCCTTATCGCTGGGCCTGGAAACCATGGGTGGGCTGGTAGAGAAGATCATTCCCCGCAATACCACGATCCCGGTGGCACGGGCGCAGGATTTTACCACCTTCAAGGATGGTCAGACCGCCATGTCCATCCTTGTGGTGCAGGGCGAGCGTGAACTTGTCAGCGACTGTCGTTCGCTTGGCCGTTTTACCTTGCATGAGATCCCCTCCATGGTTGCCGGTGCAGCCCGTATTCGCGTCACCTTTCAGGTGGATGCGGATGGTCTGCTGTCGGTTATGGCGCGGGAAGAAACCACCGGGGTGCAAAGCGGCATCGAGGTGAAACCCTCCTATGGTCTCACCGACAATGAAATTGAATCCATGTTACGCGACTCCATCGTACATGCTGAAGACGATGTGGCTGCACGCAAACTCCTGGAACAGCAGGTGGAAGCCGATCGCGTGCTGGAAGCGCTGGCGGTTGCCCTGATGCAGGATCGCGATTTGTTGTCCGAGGATGAACGTCAGCATATTGAAAATGCGGCGACCCATTTGCAGGCTAAACGTGATGGCTCAGATCACCTGGCGATCAAGGCGGCCATCAGCGAACTGGACAAGACGGCGAGTGATTTTGTCGCCCGCCGCATGGATTCCAGTGTTAAAAAAGCCCTCGCGGGCCATACCGTCGCCGAGATTGCAGGCGAAACTGAATGATTGTTTGATTGGACAAGACTGTATTATGACAAGACTTATTTTTTTACCGCATGAAGAAATTTGCCCGAACGGGGCAGTGATCGAGGCTGAACCCGGTGCCACCGTGTGTGATGCCGCTCTGGCCAATGGTATTGATATCGAACACGCCTGTGAAAAGTCCTGCGCCTGCACGACCTGCCATGTCTATATTCGTGAAGGCTTTGATACGCTGGATGAATCCACCGAAGACGAAGATGACCTGCTCGACAAGGCCTGGGGACTGGAGCCGGATTCCCGTCTCAGTTGTCAGGCGGTCGTCGGGGAGACGGAGCTGGTGATCGAGATCCCGAAATACACTATCAACATGGTTTCTGAAAACCACTAATCATTGGAGCTGGCTATGTCTTTGAAATGGATCGATACGCTGGATATTGCCATTGCCCTGGATGAAGCTCATCCAGACGTGGATCCGAAGTATATTCGTTTCACCGATCTGCACGACTGGGTGTGTGAACTGGCGGAATTTGACGATGATCCCAAGCATTCTGGCGAAAAGATCCTCGAGGCCATACAAATGGCCTGGATCGAGGAAAAAGACTGAATATCCGCTAATCGCCGGAATCGTCTCATTGGCAATTGCTTGATTTCCCGGCAAAAGCTAAAATTCGTTTCCTGACTGTTTTTGTGAATTAAACCCGCGCTCTGATGCGGGTTTATGTTATTTTGAGCGAGTATTTTGGAGTAAACATGGCAACCGAACGTACCCTTTCTATTATTAAGCCCGATGGTGTGGCGAAAAACATCATCGGCAAAATCTACAGCCGCTTTGAAAAAGCCGGGCTGAGCATTATCGCGGCAAAAATGCTGCATCTTAGTAAGGAACAGGCCGGTGAATTCTATGCCGTCCACAAGGAACGACCATTCTACAATGATCTGATTGAATTCATGACGTCCGGGCCGGTAATGGTGCAGGCGCTGGAAGGGGAAAATGCCATTAATAAAAATCGCGAAGTGATGGGGGCGACCAATCCCAAGGATGCGGCCGCCGGAACCATCCGTGCTGATTTTGCCGAAACCGTGGATGAGAACGTGGTGCATGGATCAGATGGTCCGGATACTGCCAAAGCGGAGATCGCGTTCTTTTTTAAAGATGACGAGCTTTGTCCGCGGACCCGTTAACATGAGGTTATATTTTGACTGAGCACACCAAAGTCAATCTGCTGGATTTCGACCAGCAAGGACTGGAGGCCTTTTTCACCGAAATGGGTGAGAAGGCCTTTCGTGCTTCTCAGGTGCTGAAATGGATTTACCAGGGCGGTGTCGATAACTTCGACGACATGACCAACCTCAGTAAGTCACTGCGCGAATTACTGAAACAGAATACAGAGATCCGCACGCCGGAGATTGTGACGCAGCAGCTTTCCGATGACGGCACGATCAAATGGTTGTTACGGGTTGATAGCGGCAATTGTATCGAAACGGTTTTTATTCCTGAATCCGACCGCGGCACACTATGTATCTCGTCCCAGGTGGGCTGTGCCCTCGACTGCAGTTTTTGTTCAACCGCACAGCAGGGTTTTAATCGTAACCTGTCTACTGCAGAAATCATTGGCCAGTTGTGGGTCGCCAACAAGGCGATGCAATGCCTGCCGCGTTATGACAGGGTAATCAGCAATGTGGTGTTCATGGGTATGGGCGAACCCTTGCTCAATTTTGAAAATGTAGTGCGGGCCATCAACCTGATGATGGACGATAATGCCTATGGTTTATCCAAACGGCGGGTGACTATCAGCACCTCCGGGGTGATCCCGGCGCTGCAACGCCTTAAGCAGGTAAGTGATGTCAGCCTGGCGGTATCGTTGCATGCTCCGACTGATGAACTGCGTAATGAACTGGTACCCCTTAATAAGAAATATCCCATCAAACAACTGTTAGCTGCTTGCAAAGACTATGTGGCCGGCGCGACCCGCCGTAAAGTGACATTTGAGTACGTGATGCTGGATGGAGTGAATGACAGTCCAGAGCAGGCGCGTCAGTTAGTAAAAGTTTTGCAAGGTGTGCCGGCCAAGGTGAACCTGATTCCCTTCAATCCGTTTCCGGGAACAAATTACCGTGTTTCCAGCCAGGCGCGGATTGACACATTCCGCGATGTTCTGATGCAAGGCGGCCTGATCACGGTTACCCGCAAAACACGCGGCGATGATATTGATGCGGCCTGTGGCCAGCTGGCAGGCAAGGTGCTGGATCGTACCAAGCGACAGATCCGGCGAAACGCCGATGAATCGTTCAGGACATAAGGCAATGAAAAACGGTATCGTTTCTCTTTTTGTCGTGGGCATGCTGTTTGTTGCAGGGTGTACAACCACCACCGATCGTGAAAAGCAGGATTCGAATGATGCCTCTGGTTACAATGCCCAGCTAGGCCTCGCCTATATCAATCAGGGTCGTTACGATTTGGCGATGGCCAAGCTGAAAAAAGCCATCGAACAGGATCCGGATAATGCCTTTGCCCAACATTATATTGCCGAGTTATATCGGCGCCTGGGCGAATTTGATAAAGCGGATACGCACTTCAAGAAAGCCCTGGACCTGTCGCCAGACAACGCACCATTGATGAATAATTATGGTGTATTTCTCTGTGATGATAAGAAGTATAAAAAAGCCTACCGTTATTTCGATAAGGTGCTAAAAGATCCGCTTTATCCGGCCAAGGGATCGGTATACGAAAATATCGGTTTGTGTGCCCAGTCAGAGGGCAATGTTAAAATGGCGGAGGAAAACCTGCGTTTTGCCTTACGCCTGAATCCCCAGTCGCCCAAGTCGCAGCTTGCCATGGCGCAAATCAGTTTCGATCAGCAAAAATATGCAGTGTCACGAAAATATTTCTATGATTATCTGGAAAATGCCCGGCATACCCCGGCCAGTCTCTGGCTCGGGATCCTGCTTGAGAGTCGAAGTGGTAATAAAAACCGTGTTGCCAGCTATGTTGTTCTACTGAAGGGTAAATACCCGAACTCAGAAGAAGCTGAGTTATTAAGGAAAATGCAAGCCAGTGGACAACTATGAGATGGAACAAGACAAAGTAACGACAATCGAGCCGGGGCCCGGTCAATCGCTGATATGGCCTGGACAACGTCTGCGGCAAGCTCGCGAGGCCTTAAATCTCAGTCAACGGGATGTCGCGCGGCAACTGCACCTCAAGGAATGTTTAATCCAGGCGCTTGAGGATAATGACGAGGAAGCATTGCCGGCCAAGACTTACCTTCTTGGCTATCTTCGTAATTATGCCCGGCTTCTCAATTTGCCCGCGGATGAGATCATCGAAGCTGCACATCTGGAGTCTCGGCCCACCACAACCCTGTTACCCGAGAACATCGACTATCGACCTCAGTATCGGTTTGAACCCACGCTTCGCCTTTTCCTGCTAGGCATGCTGGTTATTCTGCTCCTCGCAGCCGGGCTTTGGATCGTCATCCTGGGGCCGGAATGGCTGCCGCAGTGGTTCAATCTGGCTATTTTCGGCAACAATCTCCCGTTACTGACCGCCTGAAACCCGTCCTAGGAGCAAGGGCGGGATATCCGCCGTCATACGGTTCGAGTATAATCTCGCCTTTGTTTTCAAGGCCCTGTGTGTGGTCGGCTTGGGCGCCACAGCATGCAGCCAGAAAAATCAGCAACCCGGAAGCAGGAAACCTATTTTGTCCAAATCCATCCAGGCCATCCGTGGCATGAACGATATTTTGCCGGGCGAGACGCCACGTTGGCAGTTTGTGGAAGGCGTTTTCCGTGATCTCATGGCGACTTATGGGTATACCGAGATCCGTTTGCCGGCGGTCGAAAAAACCGAACTGTTCAAGCGCTCCATCGGTGAAGTGACGGATATCGTCGAGAAGGAAATGTATACCTTCGAGGATCGAAATGGTGACAGCTTGACCTTGCGTCCCGAGGGTACGGCAGGTTGTGTTCGCGCCTGCATTCAGAACGGCCTGTTATATAATCAAACCCAGCGTCTATGGTATATGGGGCCCATGTTTCGGCATGAACGTCCGCAAAAAGGCCGCTATCGCCAGTTTCACCAGTTAGGGGTCGAGGTGTTCGGCTATCCGGGGCCCGATATAGATGCGGAACATATCGCCATGACAGCACGCTTCTGGCACAAACTCGGCATGACCGATGAGGTCAGGCTGGAGATTAATTCGCTGGGCAGTGCCGAAGCCCGTTACGCCTACCGGCAAATACTGGTTGAATATCTGCAACAGCATCGCGACCAACTGGATGAAGACAGCTTGCGGCGCCTGGATACCAATCCGTTACGGATCCTGGATTCAAAAAACCCGGCGATGCAGGCCATGATCGAGGCGGCGCCAAAACTGATGGATCATCTGGATGAGGAATCCCGCACACATTTTGAAGCATTACGAAGCTTGTTGGAGGCAATGGGGATTGAGTACCAAATCAATCCGCGTCTGGTGCGTGGACTGGATTACTATTCCAAGACGGTATTTGAGTGGGTGACGGATCGGCTGGGCGCTCAGGGGACTGTTTGTGCCGGTGGCCGCTTTGATGGGCTGGTTGAACAACTGGGTGCACGTCCCGCGCCGGCAATGGGATTTGCGCTCGGCCTGGAAAGGCTGGTGGCGCTGTTGGAGGACAAGCCCTTAGCGGATAATTTCTCTCCCCACGCGTATTTATTATTGGCCGGCAGTGAAGCGGAATTACAGGGTCGTGTGCTGGCGGAACAGCTGCGTGATACCCTGCCGACTTTACGCCTGGTGGTAAATAGCGGTGGTGGAAGTTTCAAAAGCCAGATGAAGCGGGCGGATAAAAGTGGCGCTCAGCTGGCACTCATACTGGGTGAAGATGAAATCAACAAGCAGCAAATCAGTGTGAAAAATCTACGTCAGGAAGAGGAACAACAGGTCGTATTGCTGTCAGGCCTGACTGACTTTCTGTCCTCGACCTTACAGCTTTAATATATTGAATAGCGCTTAAGCAGCGGGAGTAAATGGTGGATACATACCAAACTGAAGACGAACAGGTCCAGGCAATCAAGGACTGGTGGAAAGAGAATGGTCGGGCCGTAATCGCCGGATTGATTATCGGCATTGGGGTGATAGCGGGTTATCGTTACTGGACGAATTACCAGGTCACCCATTCGGAACAGGCCTCATTGATTTATGCCCAGGTGATTGCCAGTGCTGCGAACGCGGATAGTACCAAGGCCTTTGAACAGGGTAAAAGTCTGATAAGCGACTATAGCGGCACACCTTACGCTACGTTAACCGCCCTGACATTGTCAAAGTTGGCGATGGACAAAACCGATTACACGACTGCCGCGGCTCAGTTGTATTGGGTCATTGACAATAGTAGTGATGATGGCCTGAAGCACGTGGCTCGTTTGCGCCTGGCGCGGGTACTTGCAGCGCAGGATAAACCTGATCTGGCAATCAGCTTGCTGAATGAGGCGGATACCAGCGGCTTTACCAGCTTGTACCAGGAAACCCGCGGTGACATTCTTGTCCAGCAGGGTAAAACCGCAGAAGCGACAGCCGAATATCGCAAGGCTCTGGAAGACCTCGAGATGAACCCGCAGTGGCGTCGCACGCTGGAAATGAAAATGAATGATCTTGCCGTTGCGACATCCAGGGAACAGCCGTGAAAAGGTTCGCTCTACTTGTGTTGAGTGTCAGCCTGTTGGGCTGCACTGCTTCACCGTCACCGGTATTGCCGCCGGTTGAACTTCCGTCGATTGACGATCCGTTATATGTGCGCACCAACTGGAACAGCATTATCGGCAGTGGAGTGGCTGAAAATTACCTCAAACTTCAACCCGTATTTGACGGCAGCACCGGCTATGTGGCTGACCACAAGGGTTACCTGCGGGCATTTGATATCAAAACCGGCAGAACATTATGGGAGTTGCAACTGGAAACCCCCATTGCAAGTGGTCCGGCCCTGGTAGAAGGCAAATTGCTGTTTGGTACCAGTCAGGGTGAAGTGATTGCGCGAGCATTACATGATGGCAGTGAGGTTTGGCGCGTAAAAGTTTCAAGTGAAGTGCTGGCCTTGCCAACAGGTGCCAATGGCATGGCGGTGATCCGCACGGTAGACGGCCGTGTTTATGGTCTGGATGCCGATTCAGGTGAGCGCATCTGGATCCATGATCGAATGGTGCCGTTGCTAACCCTGCGTGGTAATAGTGCTCCGGTGATCCATAACGGCATTGTGATTACCGGATCAGACAGTGGCAAACTGGCCGCGCTGACACTCAAAACGGGGACTGTACTGTGGGAAACACAGATAGCCGATCCCAGGGGACGGACCGAGCTTGAGCGTATGGTGGATATCGATGTGCAACCTGTCGTGGTCGAAGATGTGGTGTATGTCATAACCTATCAGGGACGTCTGGCAACAGTGCAACTACAAAGTGGTCGCATGATGTGGGCGCGGGACATTTCTTCCTATAGTGGCATTGCACTGGATCCGTATCGCATTTATGTGAGCGACACGGAAAGTCAGGTATGGGCGCTGAACCGGTTTACCGGCGCCACCCTGTGGCGACAGGACAAACTGTTACGACGCGCAATTACCGGGCCGGTGTTACAGGGCCCTTACCTGGCAGTCGCTGACTATGATGGTTATGTTCACTGGTTAAAGCGTGAAGACGGTCGCATCGTGGCGCGCAAACGTGTGCATGAACTCTGGCATGAGGCGCATGAGGATAATTTTGACAAGGACGTAGAAATATTCAGCAAGGCAAACAATGTTCTGGCAGTACCGAAAAATGTTGATAGTATGATCCTGGTGATGGATCGCATGGGTCACATTGAGGCGTTGGAGTTGGAGCGTCCCTGAGATTTGACGCCATGTTACTGTCCATTAACTAAACTCGTTATTTTTCCTGTCCCGCAAACCTGAATGTCATGAAACCTGTTATCGCCCTGGTCGGTCGTCCGAATGTTGGTAAGTCGACATTATTCAATCGTCTGACCCGCTCCCGAGATGCCCTGGTTGCGGATCAACCCGGCCTGACGCGCGATCGCAAGTTTGGCGAAGGCAAAATGGGTGATCGGCCCTATATCGTGGTTGATACCGGCGGTCTGAGCGATGAGGCAGAGGGCGTCGAAAAACTGATGGCAAGCCAGTCCTGGCAAGCCGTGGAAGAAAGCGACATTCTCCTGTTTCTGGTCGATGGTCGTGCGGGCCTGATGGCCGAAGATCAGGACATCGCCAAGCGCTTACGTGCCACCGGTAAAACGGTGCATCTGGTGGTTAACAAGATCGATGGGTTGCAGGAAGAAATGGTCACCGCGGAGTTCTATGCCATGGGCCTGGGTGAACCGCATGCGATTACCGCTTCCCATGGGCGTGGTGTTCGTGCCCTGATAAATCAGGTGTTGGGCGAGTTACCGGAAGAAGAAACTCTCACCGAGGAAGAAGAGGCGCAGCAGGGGATACGCATCGCCATAGTTGGTCGCCCCAATGTCGGCAAGTCTACCCTGGTGAATCGCATTCTGGGTGAAGAACGGGTGGTAACCTATGACATGCCCGGGACCACTCGCGATGCGATCCATCTTCCGTTTGAACGCGAAGGTCAGATTTATACGCTGATCGATACCGCCGGAATCCGGCGTCGCAGCCGGGTCAAGGAAGCAGTAGAGAAATTCAGTGTCATCAAGGCCATGCAGGCTATCGAAGATGCCCATGTGGTCATCATGCTGCTTGACGGGCAGGAAGGCATCAGTGAGCAGGATGCGACCTTGTTTGGTTTTATTCTCGATACGGGTCGGGCGTTGGTTATCGCGGTAAACAAATGGGATGGGCTGGATCGTGATCAGCGCGACAAGGTGAAGCGTGAAATTGAATTCAAATTGCCGTTTCTCACCTTCGCCAGTATTCATTATATTTCCGCTTTGCATGGCAGCGGGGTTGGTAACCTGTTCGACTCGGTACTAACCGCCTATGATTCCGCCATGCTGGATATGTCCACTAACCGCTTGACTAGTCTATTGGAAGATATGGTCAGCGCCCATGCGCCGCCCGTGGTCAAAGGCCGGCGCATTAAACTGCGCTATGCCCACCAGGGCGGCAAGAATCCACCGATCATTGTGATTCATGGTACCCAGACTGAAGCGGTGCCTGACGCCTATCGACGCTATTTGATTAACGGTTTTCAGAAACACCTCAAACTGCAAGGTACGCCGATACGGGTCGAATTCAAAAGCGGCAAGAATCCCTTTGCCGGCAAGAAAAATGTCCTCACCAAGCGCCAGGTGGAAAAGCGCAAGCGCTTGCGCAAGTTCACTTCACGCAAATAATAACGGGCAATAAAAACCCGGCCCGGCTGCTTCGGTCGGATGTGGTTGCCGAAAGGCGTCTGGATCCTGTCAGCTTGCTATGCACGTGCCATACTCTGAAACAGGATTAGATATTCTCACTGCTCGAAAAGCCTATGTCGCAAACCGGCTGGGAACACTTTTATCACATGGCAGACATCGGTGTGCGTGGCCGAGGTCGAAGCCTGTCCGAAGCCTTTGAACAGGCCGCCCTTGCCCTCACTGCGGTGATCACCGAGCCCGAACTGATCCAGGCACAACTGGCCGTTGATGTCAGTTGTTCTGCGCCAGATCATGAACTGCTGTTGGTAGATTGGCTCAATGCCATTATCTTTGAAATGGCGACCCGCAAAATGCTGTTCAGTCGGTATGAAGTCAGTTTGCAGGACCATGAACTGACGGGCAGGGCCTGGGGGGAAAAGATTGATATTGCCCGGCATCAACCCACGGTTGAAATCAAAGGGGCCACCTATACGGAACTCAAGCTTGAACAACAAGCCGATGGCGGCTGGCTGGCACAATGTGTTGTGGATGTGTAGGTAAGTAGCATGGATCTGAATCTGTTAAATCACGTAACGGAATATTCCTGGCGGATTGAACCGCATGGTGACATGCGTGTGCCGGTCATTTTATATGCCGATGAGCCTTTGATGCGCGACATGGATGAAAAGGTGTACGAACAGAGTTGTAATGTGGCGATGTTGCCCGGTATTGTGCAGGCCGCCTACGCTATGCCGGATGCGCATTGGGGATACGGTTTTCCGATCGGCGGTGTCGCCGCCTTTGATCCCGAGCAGGGAGGTGTTATCTCGGCCGGCGGTGTTGGCTTTGATATTTCCTGCGGCGTTCGCACCTTGTTGACCGGCCTGCGCAAACCCGACGTCGAAAACAATAAACACGCCCTGGCAGATGGCCTGTTTCGCGATATTCCGGCCGGCGTGGGTAGCACCGGGCACATACATCTGAGCCACAGCGGCATGAATGCCATGCTGCAGGGCGGAGCGCAATGGGCGGTGGAACAGGGCTTTGGTCTGCCGGAGGATCTGCAGCGGATAGAAGAACACGGTTGTATGCCCGGCGCGGATCCCGGCAAGGTCTCGGACCATGCCAAGCAGCGTCAGCGGGATGAAATGGGTACGCTCGGTTCGGGTAACCATTATCTGGAAGTGCAGTATGTGGCGGCGGTGTATGATGCCACAATTGCGGATGCCTATGGCTTGCAGGAGGGCGATGTGGTGGTCAGCATCCATTGCGGCTCGCGCGGACTCGGTCACCAGATCGGCACCGAGTTTCTCAAGTCCATGGCGATCACTGCCGGCCAACACGGCATTCGTCTGCCGGATCGGGAACTGGCCTGTGCCCCCATCAATTCCGAGCTTGGTCAGGCATACCTGGGCGCGATGCGGGCGGGGATCAATTGTGCCCTGGCAAACCGGCAAATCCTTACCCATTTGACCCGCCAGGTTTTTGCCCGGGTGATTCCCGAAGCCGAGCTGCAGTTGCTGTACGATGTTTCCCACAATACCTGCAAACAGGAGACGCACGAGATTGACGGTGTAAAACGTGAATTGTTTGTGCATCGCAAGGGTGCGACGCGTGCTTTTGGCCCGGATCATCCCGCTGTCCCCGAGCCGTTACGCCGCGTGGGCCAACCGGTCATCATTGGCGGTTCCATGGGGACGGCGTCATATATTCTTGCCGGTACTAAACAAAGTGAGCAGCAGGCCTACAGCTCAGCCTGTCATGGTGCCGGTCGCGCCATGAGCCGCCATCAGGCCAAGCGCCAGTGGCGGGGACGGGCGCTGATCGATGAACTGGCCGAGCGTGGTATTCTGATTCGCAGTCCATCGTTACGTGGCGTGGCGGAGGAAGCGCCGGGCGCTTACAAGGATGTGAGTGCCGTGGTGGAGGCGGCCGACAAGGCCGGCTTGGCACGAAAAGTTGCCAGATTACACCCCATGGTTTGTATAAAAGGGTAAACTCAACATCTTTCTGCCGTTAAAAATCACCAATTAAAACCATAACAAATATTTGCATTAAGCATGTCATCACCTCCATTCAGCACCCTGGTTTCCGAACAAGTCTGGGACAGCAAGTACCGTTACCGGGATGGCGACACCAGTCATGATCAAACGATTGAAGACACCTGGCGGCGAGTGGCGGGCGCCGTCGCCGGGGTGGAAGAACATTACCAGGAACACTGGGCTGAGCTGTTTTATCACACGCTGGAGCATTTCCGTTTTTTGCCCGGCGGTCGCATTCTGGCCGGTGCCGGGACCCAGCATGATGTGACGCTGTTTAATTGTTTCGTCATGGGATTGATTGACGATTCCATGGACGGCATTTTCGACGCCCTCAAGGAAGGCGCCCTGACCATGCAGCAGGGTGGCGGAGTGGGCTATGACTTTTCCACCCTGCGGCCGCAGGGAACCCGTGCCAAACGGGTCGGTGGTATCGCTTCCGGGCCGGTCTCGTTTATGCGGATCTGGGACAGTACCTGCGGCACGCTGTTGTCCACCGGAGCACGTCGCGGTGCCATGATGGCGACACTGCGATGCGACCATCCGGATATC
The DNA here is from genome assembly GCA_965368945.1 of uncultured Gammaproteobacteria bacterium. Classification (GTDB taxonomy): domain Bacteria; phylum Pseudomonadota; class Gammaproteobacteria; order UBA6429; family Thiohalophilaceae; genus JAHEIJ01. The sequence goes on along the minus strand of CBDUOW010000012.1, from coordinate 2,665 downwards.
GAGGCGTTCATTGACATCAAGAAGGACCCTCACGAATTACGCTACTTCAACCTGTCGGTGTTGATCAGCGATGATTTCATGCAGGCTCTGAAGCACGATGCTGACTGGCCGCTGGTGTTTCCGGTGCAACATCTGAATGAGGAAACTAAGGGCGGTCAAATGGTAGTGCGGCGTGTCTGGTCAGGAAGCCCGGAAGAGCAGGATTGCCGCGTATTGAAAGTCGTTAAGGCACGGGCCCTGTGGCAGAAAATCATGCAGGCAAATTACAACTTCGCCGAGCCCGGTGTGCTGTTTATCGATCGCATTAATCATCTTAACAACCTGGCGTACCGCGAACAAATCAGCGCCACCAATCCCTGCGGTGAGATCCCGTTGCCACCCTATGGCGCCTGTAACCTGGGTTCCATTAACCTGACCCAGTTTGTGCAACAACCGTTCAGTCCCGGTGTGCAACTGGACATGCAGGCCATTAGCAAGACCGTCGAAATCGCAGTACGCCTGCTCGATAATGTCATCGACCTGTCGCAGTTTCCACTAGAGGCACAACGCCGGCAGGCATTGGCCACTCGGCGAATCGGTCTTGGCATAACGGGGCTGGCCGATACCTTGATCATGCTGGGGCTCCGCTATAGTGAGCCGGATTCGTATGAGAAAGCGGGCGAAATCATGCAAGCCATTTGTCATGCCGCGTATCGCAGTTCGATATCGCTGGCGCGAGAGAAGGGCTCCTTTCCCTTGTTTGATAAAGAGGCATATTGTCGGCAGCCGTTTATTCAATCATTGCCCGAGGATATTCAGCAGGGTATTGCTGCCTTTGGAATTCGCAACAGTCACCTGACGGCGATTGCCCCGGCCGGTACCATCAGTCTGTTGGCTAATAATATTTCCAGTGGTCTTGAGCCGGTGTACCACTATGATTATCAACGCAAGATCCTGCAAATGGACGGCAGTTACAAAACCTATTCGCTCACCGACTATGCCTTTCGTGCCTGGCAACAGGTGCACGGTGATCAGCCCTTGCCCCATTATTTTGTGGAAAACAATCGCCTGCTGCCACAGGCGCACCTGGAAATGCAGGCGGCGATCCAGCCCTATGTGGACAGTGCCATCTCCAAGACCATCAATGTGCCGGAGTATTATTCTTTTAACGAGTTCCAGACCCTGTATCAGCAGGCCTATGACATGGGATTAAAGGGTTGTACCACGTTTCGGCCTAACCCGGTGACCGGCGCCATCCTGACCGTCGAGGCTGACAAGACCCGACACTGTTGCAGTATTGAGCGGGAAACAGACTAGCCTGTTCAATTAGAATGTCGGCGCAGGCTCTGACGCCATTCGGGGTTGGGTATATCCTGCGAAAGCTTGATGCGATCCCCGACTTCGTTTTCATACCAACCGGTGTCATGTTGTAACGGTTCGACGCTGTAGCCCCACCAGGCGCCGTCGGCATCCTGTGCAATCCAGCATACCCAGGGCGGTATAGACTTCAATATGATGTAGTGTCAGTTAAGTTGCAGGAAAAGTTTGGGTTCGACCCGCGTGTTGTTGAGACTCACTCCCCAGTGCAGGTGCGGGCCGGTGACGCGACCGGTCATACCGACCTTACCCAGTACATCACCCTGTTTCACGACAGTGCCGGCTTCTACCTCGGTCTCACTCAGATGACAAAACATGGTCACCAGGCCCTGGCCGTGATCGACAAACACCGAGTTGCCATTAAAAAAATAATCGCCGGTATTTACCACTACGCCATCGGCCGGTGAACGAATCAGCGCGCCTTCCGGTGCGGCGATATCCAGGCCGCTGTGCGGCCGGCGGGGCTCGCCGTTAAAGAAGCGGCGTAAGCCAAAGGGGCTACCAAGTTGCCCATCTACCGGCAGGATAAATTGCGTTTGTACATCGGGATTGTCGGACCAGGTTGCCAGGGCTTTTATAATAATTTTCTTTTCCTTGCGAATGCGGTCCAGATCCTTGGCATAGGGATTGACCATGCGTTTGTTCTTCAAGGTAATGTGTTGCGTGGCATAGTCCTTGGCGGCGATAGAGAACTCGCGGTAATAAGTTTTGCCGTTGGCGGTTTTTACTTTGAGCTGGTGAATACCGACTTTAGCACTCAGCGGTATACCGACCACCGCTTCCCAGTTTTGCGAGTTACGACGAATCAATACACGACGTTTGCCGTAAAAAGCTGCCGGTGCCGGTTGCAGTGTCGAATCGAGTTCTACCACCGCGATTCCACCTGGTACCGCATTGGCCTTGGGAAACAATGCTTCGGCACGCAGCATTAGCGGGGCGGCTAATAGCAGAAGCAGTAGCGTGAATTTAATCGTCTTGTGCATCATCGACTTTGATTACGGTTGATACCAGCTGGCCTTTAGCCAGGCGGGTATGAATTGTCTCGCCGGTTATAACATCGGCCGCGTTGCGTAGAATTTTATCACCGCTTGCCGTGACAATGGCGTAACCTCGCGACAAAGTTGCCAACGGGCTCACAGTTTCCAGCGCCCGGGCGAGATGTCGCAGTTGCTGTTGCTGCCGGCCAAGCTGATGCTGCAAGGCCGCTTGTAAGCGCTGGCCCAGGTTCTGATTTTGTAAACGGTACTGGGCCATGCGTTGCAGGGGCGAGAATTTTTGCAGGCGTTGCTGCAACATGTTTACCTCGGCA